>NZ_JBYHFP010000009.1:0-96110 GCF_057669885.1 Sporosarcina sp. Y1011
CATGGCGAGAGGCATCCCCAAAGCGCCAAGCGATCTAAAATGTCCACTCCGACTCACAACTCACTCTCAATAATGTTCACCCTAAAGGGGTAGTCGCAGTGGATTCAGTGGGACTCTTTAATTCAATACATCTAATTATAATCCCGCCACCTCAACACGCCCCGAGAAGAACGTTGCGCCGCCGCCCATATCCGCAATCCGATCTGGCGTCAAGGCATTCACAAGACGTTTTTGACCCGATTGATCTCCCCAAATCCCTTGACTCACAACAACGCCAGGAAGGACTTGCTCACCGACAGAAACAGTAAACTCACATTCTCCGCGCTCATTCCATATGCGGACAGCCGCCCCGTCTTCGATACCTCGACTTTCCGCATCCAACCGATTCATGAACAACTTAGGCGCTTTTTCAAGCTTGATATGTTTTTCATTGTTCGAAAAAATCGTATTCATGAAGTTATGATTAATTGCAGGTACATAAAGCAAAGGATGATCGGAATCCTGAATAATCGGGATATACGTAGGAAGGGCCGGGAATCCTGCTGATTTCATCTGTTCCGAATACAACTCGATTTTTCCACTAGGTGTCTTTAAATTGTTCAAGAAATCGCCGGTGCCGCTTGCTTTCATATAGCGTTTTTCCTTTAAGGCAGCATACGACACTTCGGATAAATGAGGATTGGACAGATGGCTTAACGCTTGATCAACCATTTCCTCATCGTTATCTAGAAATGGTTGCTCGTCAAAGCCCATTGCTTGCGCCAGTAATCTGAAAACGTCCGGGTTGGATTTACTGTCCCCGTAAGTTTCGATGACGGGTTCCTGCAAATGAATGTAGTGATGCCAGAAGGATGTATAGATGTCCGTGTTTTCGAAAGCGGATGTCGCTGGCAGAACAATGTCCGCGTACATGGCAGTGTCTGTCAAAAACAGATCATGAACAATTGTGAATAAATCTTCACGGGCTAAGCCATTCCGTACTTTATTGGCTTCCGGTGCGACAACGGCGGGGTTGCTATTGTAGACATACAATGAGCGAATCGGCTGTTGTTCCTCCATTAATGCTTGTCCCAATAAATTCATATTGAATCTGCGCGTTGGCACTACCTGAAGTTCGGGACGTTCGAGTGCGGCAGTATTATGCGTCAAATAATCGGAATTCGATTTGAGCGCCCCTCCGCCTTTCAATGCCCATTGGCCTGTCAAAGCAGGCAAACAGGAAATCGTCCGGACCATCATTCCACCGTTATCATGATGTTGCAGCCCATTGCCAATGCGAATCATGGAAGGGGAGACGGTCCCGTACATGCGTGCGAGTTCATAGATGTCTTCCTCTGGCACGCCCGTAATGGCGGAAACCGTTTGCGGGTCGTAGTGCAATACATGTTCCTCGAGCTCTTTATAGCCGATTGTATATTGTTCCAAAAACGATTGATTGACCAGCTTTTCTTTATAAAGAACATGCATGATTCCGAGTGCAAGCGCTCCATCAGTTCCGGGAAGAATGGGGATGAACCAATCAGCCATGCGTCCGGTCTGGTTTTTATGGACGTCAATGACGACGATTTTAGCACCGTTTTTTCTCGCTTTTTGCGCGATCATGATTTGGTGCATATTGGTACTGACGGCATTGATGCCCCAGAAAACAAATAACTTCGTTTCCGTCATCTCTTCCGGATCCGTTCCAAAACGTCCGCCCATCGTGTAATTGTAGCCAACCTCGCCAGCGACTGAACAAATTGTCCGGTCCAGTTGACTCGAACCAAGGCGATTGAAGAAACGGCGATCCATCCCTTTGGAACTGAGTTTCCCCATATTGGCATAGAAACTGTAAGGAAGAATCGATTCCGGACCTTCTTCAGAAATCAGTTTTTTCCATTGATCTGTGATGGTTGTAATGGCTTCTTGCCAACTGATTGGAACGAATTGTCCATCGCCTTTTTCCCCGACGCGTTTTAAAGGGGAAGTAATCCTTTTTGGGTCATAAAGGCGTTCAGTCATATGTCGAACTTTGTTGCAAATACTGCCTTTTGTGATGGGATGATCGGGATCACCTTCAATTTTAACGATTTCCCCGTCTTCTTTATGAATAAGCAATCCACATTGGTCTGGACAATCCAGTGCACAAACCGAAGGGACAACACCATTTTTTATATCAATATACGATTTCATAGCAAAAATCCTTTCAAACAAACGATTTATGCTAGACAGTATAACACATATCAAACTATTTTTTTAGAAAGTTTCGATAAGTGGTTGACTTAAGATTAATTATTCTATACAGTTAACTCATTAGTTTAACTTCCGACACTGTTCGACCAATTTCATAGTTTTTTTTCTATCGAGAGAAGTTGAGGGACTGGCCCTATGAAACTTCGGCAACATAATTGTGCCAAATCCAGCAAGCGTAGCTTGAGAGATAGAAAGGGTAAAGCATATTTATATTGCGCTAGCGATGTATGCCACCAACTCTTTCTGTCTTTACAGAAAGGGTTTTTTTATTTTTCAATCAATTTGTCCAACATCTATAAATAGAAATGGAGAGAACAGTATGTTAGAAAGAATTGGAATTACGAAAAATTTAGGATGGGGCTTTTTCGGAGTCATGCTGTTCATGATGGGGGACGGAATTGAAGCCGGCTGGCTAAGTCCGTTTTTAGTTGAAAGCGGGTTGACCATTCAACAGTCAGCTGCTATTTTCACAGTCTACGGAATCTCAATCGCGCTGTCTTCTTGGTTTTCAGGCGTCTGTGTAGAGGTATTTGGTCCAAAACGTACAATGGCAATCGGGTTAGCCGTCTATATTATCGGTACCGCAGGGTTTATCACGTTCGGTTTTTCAACGATGAATTATCCGATTATGCTTCTCACTTATTTCATTAAAGGTTTCGGTTATCCGTTATTTGCCTATTCTTTCTTGACATGGGTCATTTATAAAACTCCACAAAACAAATTGAGTTCTGCCGTTGGTTGGTTCTGGTTTGCGTTTTGTGCGGGAATGATGGTGCTGGGCGCATACTATTCAAGTTTCGCTATCCAGCACCTTGGTTACATCAATACAATGTGGACATCTATTTTCTGGGTATGTCTCGGTGCTTTCTTTGCTTTAGTACTCAATAAAGACAAGTTCCAAAAGAAAAAACTCGCGAACAAAAAAGAAGCAGTCACGGAATTATTGAAAGGTATCACCATTTTGAAAACAAACAAACGGGTTGCTGCAGGTGGAGTTGTCCGCGTTATCAATAGTTTAAGTGTCTATGGATTCCCGGTATTCTTACCGATGCATATGGCGCAACATGGCATTGAAACTACTGCTTGGCTGCAATTATGGGGAACGTTTTTCTTAGGAAACATCATTTTCAATTTAGTCTTCGGCTTCATTGGCGATAAATTCGGTTGGAAAAACACAATCATTTGGTTTGGTGGAATCGGCTGTGCGATATTCACGCCACTTCTGTTCTATGTACCAGTGATTACAAATGGTAGTATTCTCATGACGAGCATTGTTGGGTTCATCTGGGGCGGCTTGGTAGCGGGCTACGTTCCAATCGGTGCCCTGGTACCATCCGTTGCAGGTGAGGATAAAGGCGCAGCAATGTCCGTGTTGAACTTTGCCGCGGGTCTGTCTACATTCGTAGCACCAGCAATCGCTTTAGCATTTATCGGGTTAGTTGGAGCGGAAGGGGTCGTGTGGATTTTCAGTGCACTCTATGTAGTGAGTGCGATCATCGTGAAATTCATTCGTATACCGGAAGAGGAAGAGCGAAAGGCACAGGAAAAAGCTTCGCTGGTTACCTCGTAAAACCAATGTCGGGTAGGCATTGATTGACAAAGTTATGGGTAGATGAAATAATCACAATTAATTGAAATAAATACTAGATTTCTTATCTAGGTAGAGGGACACGGCGTTACTTCTTGCTTTGTGTTGTTGTAGATAAGAAGATGTATCAATGACCTCTTCTTCTAATAGAAGGGGTTTTATCTTTATTCAGCAGAAGACTCTCACCTCCATATGTGGTAGATGAATGCGGTTTTGTTATCCTGTTCAGTAGGTGTCCAAACGCCCGCTGAAAAAAGATAAAGCCTCCGGCGGATGTCACAGATTTTGAAAGGAGTCAATCGAGCAAGCTCGATTCAAAATCTGGACGCAATTACGCCGAGGCGTAATTGATTGATAGATAGCAAGGAGGATATATAGATGAGTGCAGAGTTCAATCCAGTAATTTTTTGTGATTTCGATGGTACAATTACGATGAAAGATAATATTATCAATATTATGGACAAGTTTGCTCCACCGGGATGGGAAGCGATAAAGGACGATATTATGGCGCAAAAGGTGTCCATTCAAAAAGGGGTCAAAGAACTCTTTGCTTTATTGCCCACTTCCCAAAAAGAACAAATCGTGTCGTTCGTTTTGGAGGACGCGGAAATCAGAGAAGGTTTTGGTGAATTTGTTCAGTTCACCCGCGAGAAAAACATCCCGCTCTATATCGTAAGCGGCGGCATCGACTTTTTCATTCACCCATTGCTTGAACCATTCGGGCCGTTCGATAAAGTCTATTGCAACGAAAGCGATTTTTCAGGAGAACACATCAAAATCCTTTACCCGCATGAATGTGATGAGAACTGTGTAAATCAAGGCTGTGGTTGCTGTAAGCCGACAATTATTCGCGACAACACGACCGAACAGCAAACGAGCATTGTCATCGGTGACTCGATTACAGACCTAGAAGCGGCAAAGCTTGCCGATATCGTTATTGCTAGGGATTTCTTAATCGAAAAATGCGTGGAATTGAATATTCCTTACTCCCCGTTTACTAACTTTCATGACTGTATTCGGATCATTGAAGCCCGCTTGAATGTGCAAGTATAAAAAAATGTCAGAGGAGAGATAAAAATGGCGACAATTACAATTCAAGGAACAAACGAAGTTATTGAAACACAAACAGAGGTTGCAGCATTTCTGGAGCAACAAGAAGTCGTTTATGAGCACTGGGATATCGCAAAGCTACCCGAAAACCTTCGTGAAAAATTCAATTTAACGGATGAAGAAAAAGCAGAAATTCTAAAGGCTTTTAAAACAGAAATCGACGACATTTCAGAACGTCGCGGTTATAAAACAGCAGACATTATCTCACTATCAGATGCGACACCTAATTTGGACGAGCTTCTGAAAAACTTCGAACAAGAACACCATCATACAGACGATGAAGTACGTTACATTGTCAGCGGACACGGCGTATTCATCATCCAAGGAAAAGACGACCGTTTCTTTGAAGTGCATCTTAACCCAGGCGATTTAATCTCCGTTCCGGAAAACATCCGCCACTACTTCACACTCGCTGCCGATCGCAAAGTAGTAGCTGCACGCATCTTCGTAACACAAGAAGGATGGGTACCGGTTTACTAAAAGAGGAGTTTTGTACACTCGCTATATAATGAAGGGAGATGTTGACAATGACTGAAAAAAAGTTTGAGAAAGCTGCATTTGCAGGCGGATGCTTCTGGTGCATGGTGAAACCATTTAAAGAATGGCCAGGCGTCCAAGACATCGTGTCAGGTTATATGGGCGGACATCTCGATAATCCAACGTATGAAGACGTGAAAAAAGGCGATTCCGGCCACATAGAAGTCGTTGAAATCACTTTTGACCCTGCCTTATTCTCATATGAAAAGTTGCTCGAAGTATTCTGGCAACAAATCGATCCAACAGACGCAGAAGGTCAATTCCACGACCGTGGCTCATCTTACACAACCGCCATTTTCCACTACACAGAAGAGCAACAGGAAATTGCTGAGAAATCAAAAGCCAACCTAGCGGCAAGCGGCATTTTCTCTAAACCCATCGTCACAGCAATCCGTCCCGCAGAAACCTTCTACCGGGCAGAAGAGTACCATCAAGATTATTACATAAAGGAAAAAGAACATTACACAGACAACCGTGCCCGTTCTGGCCGCACTGAATTCATCGCGGAGCACTGGGGAAAATAATAAGGATTGGGTAGAGTGTCAGACATTTGCTTGGCGCTCTGCCTTTTTTTGTTGGGGAATGGGGGGATGACGCTGTGGGAGTGTGGGAATCGCTCATACGACCGCCCGAATATTGCGTGCGACCGCTCGAAATTCGTGGCAGACCGCTCATATATCGCATGCAACCGCCCGAAGCTCGTGGCCGACCGCCCGAATATGGTATGCAACCGCCCGAACCCCGTGGCAGACCGCTCATATATCGCATGCAACCGCTCGAAGCTCGAAGTGGACCGCTCGAATATGGCCGCTAACCGCCCGAACCCCGCATCTGACCGCCCATATAACGAGTACAACTGCCCGAACCACCCACACCACCGCCCAAACACACCACACCAAATCAAGTAACCACTCCACTATTCCAAAAACAAAAACCCCACCTAATTCCAGTACCAAATAAATCCCTTCATTTCAAGCATCTTTATATCGAGGTATATATTAAATATTCAAAAACTTAAAATGTATCCAAAGTAACAAGTCTAGAGTGGGTATATCGGTATTTTATCAAAAAAGTACCAGTTTACTAGAGTTTAAACAACTTTTTATCACTTTATAAAATAGAGACTACATGTTTAAGTGGGCTAAATTATCTAGGCCTAATTCGTTAGATATTGGTGTTATTTGACAGTAGGTTAGCCGAGTGTTATTTATTATTAGAATGAAACTAGCTTATTAATAAAAGAGTCAGAGAAAATCACGCAATACTTAAATTTGTCGGCTAGTGATAATGACTTATTTAAATTGCCTGGACAATCTATGCAGCGTACTCCGGAGTTGTCAGATTTATTTTGCGAAGCCGTATTCCACCGAGATTAAATGCCTACATGAAAAACACATACAAATAATTTACAAAAAAATACAAACCAACTTACAAACGAAGGGTACAATTGAAAGGAGACTATGAGTTGAAACGATTACTAATTCCAATCTTGATAGTATTTGCGATTTTGATAGGGGGATGCACAGGTATGGAGAAATCAGGCGCTAATGAAGAAACAACAAAGGAACTTCCGGATACAATTGCCGTACAAGACGAATACACACGCTCATTCCTCGTTTCAACAGACGAAGTTGCAGAAGGGCATTATGCTTTTAAGCCATGGACAGAGGCATATACGATGTGGATACCTGTGGATGCTAAACTATCCGAAGGGCTTTATGAAAAACGAGAAAAGCACTGGGAACGATTTTCATATGCGTGGCTAGATAACGAAGAAAATCTATCCTATGGCTTATTTGGCCAATTTGAAGATCGACCTGACTCTGAGAAGGTAGGTTTACAACACTTGTCTGACTACGCTCAGTATGAGGGTGAATATAGTAAAAGCGACGATGAAAACAATATCTATTATTATGGCAAAAGTGTTCATGAGACTGGACAAGAAGGGGAAGAAAAAATTCCCGTCTATTCACATATAGGCTTCATCAAACATAAAAACAGTGATAAAGCATTAGGGCTAATGTTTGATCACCATTGCAGTGATTGGACAACAAATTGTAATGCAGATACAAAAAGTATTGAAGATTATTTTTGGAAATTAGTCAAATCAGTAAAATTTGAGGATTAAAGCAGATGATGAGTGCACTATCGAAGTCTTGCTAGAAGGGAGGACAAGATGCGTAAATCAAATGACGAACAACTAGACGTACTCGACTCCGCTATTCTTAAAGCGCGCATTGCGAAATTAGAATATGGAACTGTAGAGGATGGCGAATTCACTTCAATTTCGATAGAGGAAATACGTCGCGTTTATATAGAAGAAACAGGTCTGGAACCGCCAAATGGGATTACTTTATATAAATCCGATGACTTCAAAAGTGAGGGAAGAGATAGCGGTTTCGATGGGACGGTCATTCATTTCTTTGATCCAGAGAAGGGCATTAATCAAAGTTATACGATACCTCGTGGCTCTGAGCAAGTAGAGAGTGGTGGAGAGGGAGATGGGCAACCGCTCGACTGGATATACAATGGATTAGGGATTTTCACTGGGAAAGTAAATGATCAATTGCAAGATGCGAAGGATTTCGAGAAATGGGCAAGTGAAGAAATAAATAAGGTTATTGAAACCGAAAATGATCTAAGTATTCCTGAACTGAAAAAAAATGGCATTGGTCATTCACTAGGCGGCAACCACATTCAAATGCTGCATTTATTGGGGGCAGATTTTGACGGAGTCTATGCATTAAATGATGCGGCACCAACCGTCTATCAGCTTGCCGCAAATGATCCTAAATTTTTTAGGGATATCCGAAGAGAGTTTAGACAACCATTCCAAGATGTCGATGAACTTTACAAACTCGACCCTAATCAACTCCGTACATTCACATTAAACTACTACAAATCAAAAGGCATACACATCGAGCATATTACGTCCGAAGAAGATGCGCTCTATCCTTTACATCTTACTAGAGGTTTTATACGTTTCGGGAATGAACAAGTAGTCAATACGAACCCTGACTTAACAGGCCTAGATAATGTAATAACAAGAATACCAGACAAAGAGTTGCAATCCCTGCAAAAGTTTTTAGCGACAGCATCCCCTTACTACGAAGAGGCGGGGATGGACGGGCTTTTTCACTTTGCAACAGGCATCGATAATGACTTCCTTAAAAATATGAATGTCTTACTGACTGGAGATCCTGAAAGTGAAAGGGCTTTGAGCCTGAAAAACATTGCGAAATTTACATTCTCCAATCCGTTTAAGGCGGTAATGAATCGGTATGAGGCTTTCAAGGGAATCGTTAACCAAATTCCTGTCATTCAAGAACGGCTGCAAACATTGACCAAGCAACTTCCGACCCTCATCGTGATTGCCGATGCAATGACAGGGGAAGAGGGGCAACGGATTTCCGATTATTTGAGAAGCATACAAGAACGTGTGGAGAATGTGTCGGGTGTGTTACTTGCAATTTCGACTTTTGATATCAAAACAGCAAAAGGATTCAGTGATAGTTTCAAGGGGATTATGTATGCGATTCAACAATTGGACGGCATCCTATCTGACTTTCATTCTTTATGGGCGTCGGGGAAAGACCTTCTGTCAGATATACTAGGATCGTTCGATGCGCATGGATTAGAGGCCCTTATCAACGGGCTTTCTCAACCGAATCGGCACTATGTGGGGAATGACCTCATTTATTCCGCAGGAGGGGGGGCTTCCGTCATCAAGGTGAATATATCTTCTGCGACCCGGTTGTATTGGATGGGATTGGATAACTACGAAGAAAAGATCCAAGTCAATCAGCGCATTCAACGTGCTTATATAGACAAGTTTGAACAACCTTACGACACTAGACGAAAAGACTTACTAACCAAAATTGGCTATATGGAAACGAATCCTCATTCGTTCAGTTATTTGCTGGGCGGTGGTGATCGCGAGATGGTCGGGATTTCCGTTCAAGAACACATTCCGCCCATGCCGTCACAAATAACAAATGCGATAGATGGCATTCAAAATTTCTACAACGCTGATATCGAAAAAGGGAAGCTTTTATTCAGTCAAATGAAGGGAGCAATTATCGAACTTTTTTCTGAAGATCAGCAACTTACAGTGATGTTTGAGCTTCGCTAATGAAAGGGGAGTTGAAATTGGGGCAAATCAATATGGACTACTGTTTTTTATCAAGCGAGGACATGATGCCCAGTGGTGTATATGTCAATAATCTATTGGGCGAAATGGAAGAATTGGCGCTCAAATTGAAACGTTTGGTCGATGCGGAATTACAGCATGCCAAAGGGACGATTGTAGAGAAAATAATAGCTGAAGTCGATGAACGATTTGTCGAACAAGTAAATGCGTGCAACTTCCAAAAATACTTAGTGACGAGCGCAACACGGGAATATAACACGATTTACAACGATATTGCGACTCAACCAATCACAATCACTTATAGGCTGAAAGAAACAGCACAGACGCCAATGATGGCTCTAGCACCCTAATCATCACCGAATACAAAAAGGAGGTGATGCATCAAAATTTGTCGCGATGAACAAGGAAGTTTCTGTATCGTAATGAGAAATTGTCATTATCCATACAGTGATTTTATAAATGTACTAAAATTTGATCAAAAAGGGAGATGTTTTGAATGTCAGGAATTATTCGCGTAACACCAGCAGAACTGGAAGCAATGGCATCACGCTACAACCATGAATCAGGGGAGGTTGCTTCACAAATCGGCCGTTTGGACGGGATGATTGGTGAATTGCAATCGATGTGGGAAGGGGCTTCTAGTGCAGCGTTTGCTGAACAATATGAGCGCCTTAAGCCAAGTTTCAATGAAATGCGTGAATTGCTAAGCGAAGTCGGCGTACAACTTAGCCGTGCAGGACAAGCTTTGCAAGACGCAGATCAGCAAATCGCAGGACAAATCCGCGGTTAATCGTACAGCGTCAGAAAATAGTGGAGCGTCATTCCCTCATAGGAAGGCGCTCTTTCCTTCATTGAGGTGAATAGGAATGTACATCGAAATTACAGTAGATCTGTCAAATTATCAAGGGGATGTCATCGACCTGCGATTATCAGACTATTATACAATGAAAAAGATGATAGATATTGCTTGGCAGGCCAATTCGATTTCTAAAGATCCGCGTGAAGGTCATTGGATTCGGGTGGTTAATAAAGATAAAAGATTTCCGGGGCATTTAACGCTAGCACATTGTGGAATCACGACAGGTGACCGTATAGAAATCATTTGAAGGAGTCAATAAGATGGCGGAAAAAGGACATACATATTTGAAAGATTTAATCGGCGCGGAGATCAATGAGGAAGAGAACAAAAGCACCTTCGTCTTCCAAAAAGAACGAATCGGTTTGAAAAGTAGTAATGAAATTCTCTTTTTACAAGAAGTAAATCCTGAGATTGGTAAAGAGATTACCAGTACAGATGATGAATTGATCATCCAGGCAACGATTCCAAGTTCGTTGAAACGATTTAGTGAAATTCATTCGGAAGAAGTAAGGTCAAGATGGATGTTTGCGCATCAGCTTGTAACGAACGTCGAAGTGCATCCGTATCCCCGTCTCAATCTGATCGTCAGTCCGGAAAACATTGTTTACAGTAAAGGAATGACGCCGGTCTTCATTTATTACGGTGTGATGGGCAGTTTGCCGCCATTTGGAACTAATAAAGAGCGCGTCTGGCTGGAAACAAAAGCAGCGGTGGCCGCGGCAGTAGATGATTCATTCACATTTGAAGATTTTTTAAAGTATAACGAGGTCCTAGAGTTGAAAGAAGTCGGCGCGAAAGTAATGAATATGCCAGACAGTCAATCCTTACTAGATTATATTGAACAGCAGCTTGAGCTGTTGGAAACGAAAGAGACAACGATTGTAAAACTTCCGCGGAAAAAATGGAAAATGGCAAAATGGACATCAATCGGACTTAGCGTGCTACTGATACCCGCACTTCTATTCGCAATACTATACTTACTACACGAAAAGCCGAAAAACGAAGCGTACATCGATAGCCATGAATATTTTTTGTTGCGAAATTACAGTGAAGTTGTCACCGTGTTAAGCCCTTATAGCATCAAGCCAATGCCTTACGTGATGCTCTATGAACTGGCGTATTCATTCGTAACCAATGAAAGATTGGACGAAGAGCAGAAAAAGAATGTGTTGTCTAACATTACACTGCAGACGGATACGGACTACTTAAAGTACTGGATCTATCTAGGCCGTGGAGAAGCTGCGAGTGCCGTGGATTTGGCCAGATCGATGGAAGACGGCGAGCTCATTGCCTTTGGATTATTGAAAAGGCGCGAAGAAATTCAAGCGGACCAAGATCTAACAGGAGAAGAGAAACAATACCTCATGGAAGAAGTGGACACTGAAGTCGATGCTTATGAAGAGTTAATGGAGCAAGAGGAAGAAAATGTAGCAAAAGAACAAGAAGCTGAAGAAGCAGCGAAACAAGCTGAAGAGGAAGAAAAACAAGCTGAAGAGAAAGCGAAAGCAGCCGAAGAAGCGGCGAAACAAGTAGAACAAGAGAAGCAACAAGAAAAAGCGAAGGACAAAGACGCAGGTTCCTAAGCTTCAACTCGAATTATAAAAAGAAGGTGTGCATGTGCTACAACTATGGGTGTTTTACGGGGAAAGTTATCAGCGTATCGATCTACATGAAAAAGAATTTACGTCGCTTACAATCGGACCCGACATCGAAAATGATGTCACGATTCGGTCTTTTCCCTTTAAGTCAGGTCCTTTTACCGTGGCAAAAGACGAGGGCGGCTTCACGGTGCGAGACGGCGCTGATTATGTAGGGTTGCTAACGCCTGAAGCGAGTTTATCCATTGAGCAAAAAGAATTGGAACTGGTTTTGTATGTGGTGACTACGCCTGTAACTTCTAAAACGTACTATCTCGATTATGAAAATGAAGTTTCCTTTAATAGATTACATGACGCGGCTACGTTCAATCGAAATGAAACCCGTTTTCCTGAAGCGGAGCCCGGTCAATTTTCTTTGAACAAAACAGCAAAGGGCTGGATTATTAAAAAGAATTACAGTTGTCCTTTGTATGTAAACGGCCAAAAAGAGGATATCAATGAAGTGCTTCAAATCGGGGATGTACTTCAATGGGCATTCATGGAGATGAAGTTAATTGAACAAGATATTTTAGAAGTCACTTCTGCAATTGACTACACTACCCATCTGACAGAAATCGATGTACCGACATCTGAAATTGTCTCTATGTACCCTGATTATAGACGGACGCCGCGAATGATTTATGATCTTCCGGAAGAAAAAGTATCGTTGTCATTTCCAGCGCAGGAAAGTGATGATTCAGGCCGTGGGTTATTGCTCATTATTGCGCCGCCTTTAGTGATGCTCATCGTCATGGGGCTCGTTGCAATCTTAATACCACGCGGAATCTTCATCATCATTTCTATTTCAATGTTTTTAATGACGCTCGTTACATCGACAGTTCAATTTTTCAAAGATCGGAAACGCCGTAAGTTAAATGAAGCGAAAAGACGCCGTGTGTACGCAGCCTATTTGCAAAATATGCGCGAGGAACTTTATACGCTTTCCACGAAACAGAAGGAAGTGCTTGATTATCATTTCCCGCCATTTGAAGAGATGAAACAAATGACTGATCAGTTGTCGGGAAGGATTTGGGAGAAGGCGCTGGATAGTCACGATTTCCTAGAATTCAGACTTGGTACGGGGAATGTCCCAGCGAGTTACGCTATTTCGCTGTCATCGGGAGATTTGGCGAATCGGGAAGTCGATGATTTGCTCGAACAAGCGCAGCGGATGGAGAGTGTTTACAAAGAAATTCCGAATGCCCCCATTACTGCTCACTTATCAGAAGGAATTCTCGGGATTGTCGGAAAGGAATCGGTTAGCAAGCGTGCACTGAATCAGATTGTGGGTCAACTCGCTTTTTCACATAGTTACCATGACACGAGATTCATATATATCTTTAAGAATAAGGATTACAAAGACGTTGAATGGATGAAGTGGCTGCCGCATTTCCAATTGCCAAATATGCATGCGAAGGGGTTAATCCATAACGAAGAAACCCGTGACCAGTTGCTATCATCTCTTTATGAAATCATTCGCGAACGCGATATAGATGAAATGAAAGGGAAAGTGAAATTTACACCTCATCTCGTTTTCATTGTATCCAACTATCCGTTAATCGCGGAGCATGTTATTTTGGAGTATTTGGAAGGGAAAAACAATGCGAATCTCGGTATTTCCGTGATCTTTGCAGAGTCCGCTCAAGAGCGTATGACGGAGAACGTCCATACGCTTGTCCGATACGTCAATGAGCGGGAAGGGGATATCCTCATCAATGCTGGGAAGGCAGTCAATACACCCTTCCAGCTTGACGATAATGACCGCTCGACGAATGAGCGATTTGCCCGCATGTTGAAAACGCTCAATCATCAAATCGGCATGAAAAATTCAATTCCTGATTCCGTCGCTTTCCTAGAAATGTTTGGTGTGAAGGATGTGGAAGACGTTCCGATTGCGCGCAACTGGCTGACCAATGAATCAGCGAAGTCACTCGCGGTTCCGGTTGGTTTCAAAGGGAAAGAAGAGCTCGTTCATTTGAACCTGCATGAAAAAGCACATGGTCCACACGGTTTGCTAGCGGGGACGACGGGTTCCGGGAAGAGTGAATTTCTTCAGACCTTTATCTTATCGCTAGCCGTTAACTTCCATCCTCATGAAGTCGCATTTCTGTTGATTGACTATAAAGGCGGCGGGATGGCACAGCCCTTTAAGCATATCCCTCATCTGTTAGGCACAATCACCAACATTGAAGGCAGTAAAAACTTCAGTATGCGCGCACTTACTTCTATTAATAGTGAACTGAAACGCAGGCAGCGTCTTTTCGACCAATACGTTGTCACGCATATCGATGATTACACGAACCTTTATAAAGAAGGGAATGCAGCGGAGCCCTTGCCGCATTTATTCCTTATTTCAGATGAATTCGCAGAGTTGAAAAGCGAAGAACCTGAATTCATCCGCGAGCTCGTCAGTACTGCCCGTATCGGACGAAGCCTAGGTGTCCATCTCATTTTAGCTACACAAAAACCAGGTGGCATCATCGATGAGCAGATTTGGAGTAATGCGCGTTTCCGTGTCGCTTTGAAAGTACAGGATGCATCGGATAGTAAAGAAATTTTGAAAAATAGCGATGCCGCTACGATCACCCAAACGGGCCGCGGCTATTTACAAGTTGGGAACAACGAAGTGTATGAATTGTTCCAGTCCGCTTGGAGCGGCGCGCCGTATATGGAGGAGACGCTAGAAGGGGAAGATGACATTGCCATTGTCACGGACCTCGGTCTATATCCGCTTTCAGGCATTGAAACAAGTGTCAGCAAGAAAAAGAACAGTTTAACCGAAATGGAAGCTGTCACCGCAAAAATTGCACAGACACAAGAAGAACTATCCATTCGTAAACTGGCCAGTCCATGGTTGCCGCCACTGCCACTGCGCATCGAAAAACCGAAAGATGCTTTTCCGAAGCTAGGCAGTTTCCCAATCGGCATGATTGATGAACCGGAAAAACAAAGTCAAACGCCCATTGGCTATGACTGGATGAAAGACGGCAATCTCGGTGTTTTCGGGTCTTCAGGCTATGGAAAGTCATACACGTTACTGACGACACTTATGGGCATTGCTGACAATCTGCCACCAAGTGAAGCGAACTTCTACATTCTAGATTATGGAAATGGCGCACTGCTTCCGCTTCGTCAATTGCCACATACGGCAGATTATTTCACCATGGACGAAGAGTTGAAACGTGAAAAATTGATTAAAATGATGAAAGACGAGATATCGAAAAGGAAAGTAGCCTTCCAGCAAGCGGAAGTCAGCAATATTACGATGTACAACGAATTAGCAAGTCACCGTTTACCACTTATCTATTTGGTTGTCGATAATTACGATATCATCCGTGAGGAAATAGAAGAACTTGAAATGCAACTGATCCAATTCGGCCGGGATGGGCAGTCGCTGGGTATCTACCTCTTCGTCGCTGCGACAAGGGTTCAATCGGTCAGACAATCGCTCATGAATAATTTGAAAACGAAAGTGGTTCATTATTTGATGGATTCCACAGAATCTTTCACAGTCATTGGGCGCGTACCGTTTGAACTGGAGCCGTTCCCTGGGAGAGCGATTGTGAAGAAAGAGGATGTGTATTTTGCACAAATGATTCTCCCCGCGTCTGGGGAAAATGATTTCGAAGTACTGGAAGCCATAAAAGTGAAAGCCCGCGAATTGAAGGACTACTACCGCAACGACGAAATGCCTCAATCGATTCCGATGTTGCCGCTTGAATTGACGTCAACCATTTTCCCTTCCTTCATTCAGGCAGAAAAACAAGTAGGCGTTGTGCCAATTGGTTTGGATGAAGAAAGCGTGCAGCCTGTAATGATTGATTTCAAGAAAAACCGCCATTGCCTCCTCGTGGGCCAAGTCCAACGTGGGAAAACAAATACGTTGAAGTGGATTCTTCAGACATTACTAGAGCAAGATACTGGTTTCATCGCCATCTTCGACTCATTCGACCGTGGATTGTCACTATTTGCTGGCGAATCAAAAGTCGACTACTTGGAAACGAAAGAACGTCTCGTCGAGTGGATCACACAGGTTGAACAATTCTATATACAAGCAGAAAAAGAGTATCTTGAATCTGTAACAGCAGGACAAGGAACCCTTAAAATATTGCCTTCCTATTTTATAATCGATGGCTATACACGGTTCTTACAAGTTGCGGATAGTGGGATACAAGACCGCTTATCGAAATTGATGAAAAAGTATTCACACTTAGGATTCAATGTCTTAGTCTCTGGAAATAACGCAGAGATTACAAAAGGGTATGACGCATTTACCAACGAATTGAAACTCGTTCGCCAAGCGCTCATCTTCATGAAGAAATCGGAACAGACCTTATACACAGTTGCTTACGAGCGTAAAGAAGCGGAACTTCCGTTAGGATTCGCTCATTACATTTTGAACGGCAATGCCGCTAAAATTCAAATCCCGTTATGTAAGATTGAAAGGAAGATTCTGCAATGACAACAAATAAGAATATGAAGATGATTAAAATGATTGTGGGAATTGTGCTCATCGTGGCGCTTCCGATTCTTTTCTTCCAGCTCCTTGGCGTCAATCTCTTAAACGCTGACAACTCAAATAAGCGGGTTATCGCGATTGTCAACGAAGACCAAGGCATGTCAAAGGATGACGAAAATGTCGCAATGGGAGAAGAAGTCGTTTCCATTCTCGGGGAAGATTCACCTTATGAATGGAAAGTAATGAGTCGTGGTTCTGCCGTTAACGGATTGAAATCGAATCAGCATGAGGCAATTGTGTTCATCCCGTCAGACTTTTCGGATAGCATCATGTCTTACGATCAACAGAATCCGGAAAAAGCAGAATTTTCTTATCAGGTACAGCCTCAAAAAGCGGGTACTAAAAAGGAAAAAGTACTGCATGAAATTGAAACGGCTACAAACCGTGTAAACGATAAAGTGTCGACACTGTATTGGAGCTATATTGCACAAGAAATGGATCATATCAAACAAGAGTTTAATAATATTTTAGGTAAGGAAACGGAATTTCTCACCGCAATGTCCGACTACTACAAACCGGGTTCTGAGAAACTAGCAGCAGAGATGAATCTTCAGAAAGAACAGATGGACGTTTTACGTACTGCCATGAGTGATGCGAATGACGGACATACGACTCGAATTGAAAATGCAGACGCGTTCGGGCAACAAATGGACGGTTTCATAACTTATGTACAGCAGTATAAAGAGTTCCAAGCAAATCAGAAAGACATTCTACAAACCGTTCAAAATGACAGTCTGGCTAAGATTCACGCAGCCGCTGCCAACCAAGCGAACCAATTTAACCAATCGGTCCAAACGCTTGA
Organism: Sporosarcina sp. Y1011; assembly: GCF_057669885.1. Lineage (NCBI taxonomy): Bacteria > Bacillati > Bacillota > Bacilli > Caryophanales > Caryophanaceae > Sporosarcina > Sporosarcina sp. Y1011. The sequence continues at coordinate 17,435 of NZ_JBYHFP010000009.1, forward strand.
AGACAGTAATGAACAGTTAAACGGCGAAATTCAAAAAGTGAATGAAATAATTGACGTCAACAAACAGAAATTCGACGCACTGTCCGAACTACGAAAAAGCGAAGTCGACCGGCAATTGGAAGATCTCCTCGTCGTACAAGGAACAGCGATTGACCGTTATAATAATTCCATTTTACGAAATTTAGAAAATGGCATCGCAAATGGGAAAAACGGCTCCACAGAAGGAACCTCTAACCCATCTGCTAAAGAAGCACAGATGCTTGCGGTAAAAGAAGAAATGGATCGTAAAGCAGCGGATCAACTGGCTTTGGCACTACCAGGTCTAGAAGAAGAACAAACGAAAGTCAACGCAGTTCTAGCAGCACTTTCTACTATGAAAGCAAATGTGGCTGCAACAGATCCAGAGTCCGCACTCATTAGCGAACTGACGAATATTGAAAACGAACTTTCATCCATGAATACAATTCTGTCCGAAAAAGAATCCATCTGGAACAGTTCAAAAAAAGAGGGTGCAGATAATTATGTCAAAGCATCCGCCGACTATAATGACTTGATTGGCAATTACAAAGTATTGTACGGCGAGTATGACACTGTTAACCAACTAGTGAAATCCAACCCTGCAGATACGGCGCAAATATTAATCGTAATCAAAGAAAAAGAAGCTTCTCTTCTTAAACACAACAGTTTATCAGCCGATCAGCGAAATCGATTGGAAGGGATCTTTGCAAAAGGTGCTGCCAGCAAAGATACACCGGCACTGCTGTCCTATTATGCAACACTTGAACAATTTGAATTCATGCTCGATGAACAAGGGCAAAACACCCTTAAAGATGGCATTCTGAAAGATGAAATCTTAACTGCATTATTGAAAAACGTTGTTGACCTAAACGAAACAGAACTTGATGGCTGGGATTCAGTAGGGGGAAGTATCCCTGAAACTGAAATTGGCATGAGTGATTTGAGTACAACGTTTGCCGCCATCATGTCCGGCCATAAAGAAACTGTGGAAGAACAGCATGCTGCGTTATTGACTGAATTGAATTCGATTGATGAGCAGGCAAATCTCCTGCTGAGTCAAATCCAAGAAACGTCAGGAGAACCAGTTCCCGCAACAACTGAGGGGGAAGTGGCAACAGGACAAAGGGAAGTGGGCAATCAGCTTGTTGCGCTGAGCGGCATGATGAATTCACTATCCGACAGACAAAATGGCCTTGTCAACTATGCCAATGATTTAACTGTCAAAGCAGACGATATTAAAGCTACATCCACCGCATTCAGCGATAAGTGGGAAACAAATGTGGGTGCCATGTCCGAATTTGATACAGACATTCAAGACTTCCTAGGGAACACCTATGTGGACGGTCAGGAGAATGGCTATGTCTTTAATCACTTTGTCAATCCACTGCAAGTAAAAGGGGAAGCCGCATTTTCGGATGAAGTGCAAAAAGTACCGCCCGTCATTCTATTCCTCATTCTGTTAATGAGCAGTTTGCTAATCGGTTTCTTCACTTACCGCATTAAAGAAGGACCCATCGGTTTCCGTCTCGGAATGACTGGAATTCTTTCGTTGCTCGTAGGGCTAATCATTAGCTTGTATAGCATCAATATGTACGTTTTAAACGACCAACGTGCAGTCCAGTGGACCATCTTCACGATTCTACTGCTTCTTGCTGGTAGTGCGATTATCCGTGCAGCACTGGAGATTGGGCAAACGGCAGGGTGGATAGCAAGTGTTGCTTTGATGAGTTTGTACATCATACCTTTACTCATTCTCGCTGTCCCGGAATTGAATATTCCTGATATTTTATCGACAGTTTATATGTCCATAAGGTATGAACCTGAAACAAGTTTCATAGTAGGTTCAATCGTGACTGGGCTCGTTGCAATTGCGATGCTCGCAGTCTCCTATTTAATCAGCAACTATAAAAAGAATGAAATTGTAATGGAAGAATAGGCCTATGAAAAACAAAATAGGGGGCTTATTGCTTCTAACGCTGCTACTCTTTTGGACTGTTGGAGGGGCGAGTGTTCTGGCGTCCGCTGAGGATGAACCCAATCTCGATTTGGAACCAGTAATTTATGAGAAACTAAAATTCAAAAAAAACACAGATTATTTGCATGACAGTAAAAAAGTTGAAATGAAAAACACCATTCCGACTAAACAGTTCGATATTTACTTTGATGGAAGAAAGAAATTACCGAAAAGAAGCGACGGCTCCTCTCTTTTTCGGACTTCAGAACGTGGAGAGAAAAGTACTGTCGCGGTGAAATCAGCTGAACTCAATCTTTTCACAAAGACAGAAGTTGCTAAAAACGAGCGATTACCTGTAAACAGCATTGAAGAGGAAACTGCCGGCAATAGCACGCAGACCATTATTCTACTAGCCATCATTGCGGCCGGCCTCGTTGTTGTATTCACGATTTTCTTACCGAAGCTAGTCAATGCACCAGACGGCAGTAAACCCACAGGATAGGAGGAAAAAGCTTGCTTGCATATTACATCGCCCTGTTAAAGAAAAAACAAGAGGATCTGAGACGGCTCATTGCCTGCCAAACAACCTTAACAGGAAAACAATCGGAATTTCAATCGCATGAACAAAAGTGCCTACAACCCGAGCTATCGGCAACAACATGGCATGGCACGCTCGCCACGGCTTTCCAAGACATTCGCGAAGCGGGAATCCATACACCTTACCTGGAAATCGTGGGAACCCAGTTCACGAACGTATTCACTGCAATTACGGATAAAATAAATGCGCTCATTGCTGAAATCGCTTCAATCGAAGCAACCATTGCGAGTTTACGGGCGGCGGAAGAAGCCAGGGCAAGAGCAGAGGAGGCACAAAGATAATGTCTACCGAAGTAAAAATAGTCTACGCAGATGTTGAAAGCAAAATAGCAGAAATGACGTTTGCAACTACGTCACTGAAACCAACTGCAGAACCGCCGATTACAGGAAATACGTTGGATGTCGTGACAAAATTGACGGAGCTCTCAACCAAGCTAGAAACGCTCCTAACAAATTACCAACGGGTACTCCAAGCGAATATCGCAACGACCACCAATTCAGTTCAATTCATGAGCGAATCCGACGAAACAGTTGCATCAGGTATGCAGAACACACTGTCTGGACCGAAGAAGGTGACCCAATGAAGGTACTGGACGTTGGCCCCTTTGAAGAAGGATTGCAGAAGAATATTACGATGCTCGGTCGTCTAGAAGGTGAGATGAAAGCAATCGAGACTGCCGTAGGGGCGTTAGTTGCACTGGATGATTCTCTTAAGGGGCAGGGTGGTGACGCAATTCGGGCATTTTACAACGATTGTCACATACCGTTCTTGCAATTTTTTGCAACGTTTAACACAGCGTACAACAGCGTACTGACTCAAATGAATTCAGCGCTGGATACGCTGGAACCAGCTTCGAACGGTTTCATCCAAGAAAGTTTTCTCGAAGCGGACGTTAATAAAGGGTTGACAACGATTGATCAATTAACGCTCACTATGACGGACGAAGCGAATGGTATCATGGATGAAGTCCGTGATATCGTCGCCCTACCGCATTTGGATGACAGCGAAGTGCATGAAGGCGTGAAAAGTGCACAAACGAAGCGTGAGAAAACAATTACCGATTTGAATGAATTCGATACAACGCAGACGACAGCGTTGACGCCGATTGAGGCCGATCTGCTGAAGATGGAACTGTGGTTGCTAGATATAGAGGGTATGATGAACGAGGGCCTGACCGATATAGACTTCCCAGCCAATCAGTGGGCGGAGTACTCAGGAAATCACCCGCTCACGACGGAATTGGCACACCGTGTTGACGTAATGGATGGTGTTGTCGAAGACGGCTCAGAGGAAGAGGCGGGAGAAGTATCAACTGCTTCTGCCAATGAACATGTTTTGCTTATGAAGAAAGCCGTAACCTGGGCTAAAAGAGCAAATACAGGTATATCTGGATTCTATTCGAGTTACGGGATGTACCAAGCGGGCAAAGCCGGTGGTTTAAGTATTTCAAAACACCCTAATCTGCAAAAAGGTGCCAATGGCTACCGCATCAATGCAACCGCAAAAGCATTGGATAATTTACGTGTCAAACCCGATGCAAGTGCGCTAAGTGCATTTAATTCGAGATTGCCAAAAGGCGGCCAAAAATGGTCTCCTAAACATTTTGATATTGCAGCGACCAATCAGACGATGTTGAAGTTCGCATCGAAAAAACCAGGTGAAAGTGGCTGGTCCAGCGTCGGTGATAAAGCACTGAAACAACATCCTTCCCTTGCTTATTTTAATCCTGAGGCGTCACTAGGCCAAAAGGGGAAAACGGTCGTAACCGCAGGACTTAAAGGCGCAGGCAATTCCTTCAAGGATATTGTTGACGTGAAAGGCATTGCAAAGAGCGGTTGGTTAAAAGGTTCCGCAAAAGCACTTGGCCCCGTAGGCGCGGGGTTGAGCTATTACAACAACTACCATGAAGCGAAAGATAGTGGTTTAAGCACTGAGGTAGCTGCAACTAAAGCGACGGTTGACACTGCAATTGATACTGCAGTCTCTGGAGCAGTTCAAGCGGCTAGTGTTGCACTTTTTACAGTTGCCATACCAATCCCAGGAGTTGGGACCGTAGTCGGTGTTGGAGTAGGTTTAGCCATCAACTACTTCTTAGCTAAGCGATCAAAAGACGAGGATGATGTTGAGAAAAAGGACTCGCTGTTGGATAAACTCAAAGGTCGTATAAAATGGAAATGAATGGAGGAAACCCTGTTTTGTTGAAAAAGTTAACAATCGAAGATGTATCTGTACTACGTGAACCACTGGTATCGGGCAGGCAAAGCCCCAATGCACTCGGCGGAGCAATTTTTTTGGGGATCTTCATGCAAATCCTGGTTTACTATCTGGAATATACAGTACTGGGAAGAGTGACGAACTTCCCGTATAAAGAACAGATACTTACAGTTCATTTCTGGGTTACAGTAGTGTTAGTGATCCTCTCCGTGATTTATGCAATTCCGTTTATTTATATGAGAAGTCAAAAAACACAATATCTAGTATCTATTTTATCTTCACAAAACATTGCAGCAGTATTCTTATACATCAGCGGGTTATTTTTACTAGGAGAGAACCAGGAAGTCTCAGAAAAGTCACTACTGACATTTACAATGGTGACATTGTCACTTGGAGTCTTGCTTTTCGTTGCTACTGTCATCCGATTTTCTATTTTATTGAGAAAAGGGAAGTATCGCAAGGGCTCGAAACGAGATGAACTTCGAGCGAATTTCGAAAATAAAACGTATATTCCGGCAGCAATTATCGGAAGTACCGCACTTGTGTTTATCGTTCAATTTGCCGTGAGAACCTACAACTTGGCGGATTTTGAAGAGGCCACCATAACATTCATTTGTTTCGGTATCTTCTATACGATGATTTTTGTATTGCCCGAGCAGCTCGTCATCTTGTATTGCAAGTTCCGCTTCAAAAGCTTTAATTTCAATAAAAGAGGTTATTTGGAATCTGAAGACTCAGCTATAGGAAGGAAGTTGTGAAATGGAAATTGTCACTCGTTCATTGCAATTTGACAATTGTTTGCGCTATGAAACTAGACAAAAGAAGGAAGATTGGCTGAAGCCATTCCATAAGCTAGAAAATTTCATAGTCAGTCAAGACGTTTACAAGAATGGACCTATCTTTTTCTCTGTACACGCCAACCAAGAAGAGAATTTCACCTATTACTTACCTATCAACGCACCTGTCCAATTGCCAGAGGAAACGGATTTCAGTTTCCAGGATAGCTTTAAACTGGAAAAAGCATTGTTTTTGCGGCAGGCAGTTGGTGTAATGGACGTGACGCCAACTGTACAGAAACTAAAAGATTATGCAGATTTCAATGAAATCAAATTGGAAGATACATACTTTTTTGTTGTACATGAATTATATGATGACTACATCATTGATTTGTTTTGTCCAATTCTAGAAGCGGGTGGTAAAGAATGATCGTAGAAAACCATCAAATCGCCTACCAGAATGTGGCTTCTAAATACTACAATTTTGTCCCAGAAGAAATTGAGATAGCTATCAAAGATTTTGATGCGATCTTAAGCGGACATGGGTATCACTCAGTTGGAAAGTTTTTCTTTTCCATTCTGAGCAATCCCACTGCCGAAGTGATGACGGCCAAGCTGTTCATTCCAATTGAAGAGAATGGTTTTACCATTCCTATAGAAGAGGAAGTCGATTTTAGCAGTTATTTCCTCATCGAACGTATGATTATGACGCGAATAACAGATGACTTTGATGCCCAGTCGCAGGCGACGTTTTGGGAACTGCTCACCTATATTGAAGAACATGATATGAGTCGGAAAACGCCTATATTTGTAGAGTTCAAAGAAACGAATGCAGGGCAAACCAATGTGGAGATGTCTGTAGGCACCACTGAAAAAAAAGCAACGCGTTAATTATTGAAATTAGATTGGGAGGATTTACATGAAAAAAATATTATTTTTATTGACAGTAGCATTATTACTTTTGGCAGGATGTACCTCGAAGGACGATAATAAAAAACAAGGGGCTGAAGAAAAAGTGGATAAAACAGTTGAACAAGAGGCACTTTCGTTACAATTATTAAAAGCGGACGAAGAGGCCGGCGTAACAATCGAAAATAGTGAAGTCTATAAAGAGTTAGATCGAATGATTACAGAAGATGCAGATATGGGACTCGCCAATGATTTCAGTATTAATATTATCGATATCGTGGACAGTGGAACAGAAAACGCATCATTGCTTTTCCTAGCCATCAACCGCTTGGATGAACCTATGAAAAATATTTCATTCGATTACACGTTGGGCCTCGATTCTGGAGAAAACATATGGGAAGGCGTCGAAGTGAACCTTTCCGAAACAGATACCGGGATCATTCAACCAAACCATGCAGTTCCATTCTCTCTCGGCATAACGCCTGAACAGGAAGCACTCATTGACACACTTGAACAGGATAACCAAGTCGTGAAGATGGAAAATTTCAAATTTGAATCAGTAAAATAATAAAAGCGTTGCAATGCTACTTATGATTGCAACGTTTTTAGCTGTTTCGCCTGAATAGTGGATGCGGGCGGTGGAAGCTTGCTGGTGACCGCCCGAAGCTCGCGGTGGACCGCCCATATATCGAGTAAAACCGCCTAAATCCCGCGTCTGACCGTCCATAAAACCGAGTCAGCAGCTAAGTTGTAAGAAGGGTGTAAATGGACCGCTATTTTAATAGTGAATTTATACATCACAGACAGTAATGTTAATTCAAGATTGGAGAGTTTGAAAATGAAGAAGCTACTTGGAATTTTATTCGCCGCAATCCTATTAGTGGGTTGCAATGCCGACAATGACCAAAAACCGAAGACGGGAGAGGAAGAAAACGTGAAAAAAGAGATAGAGCAACAAGCACTTTCGATGCAAGTATTGAAAGCGGACGAGGAAAATGGTGTCACATTGGAAGAAGAGATGTATCAAGAATTGTCAGGACTTGTAGAAGCCAATCCTGATATTGGAGTTGCGGACGACTTTAGTATTCACGGAATCGACCTTGTAAAAACGAAGCAAGGCGAGAGCGTCATGCTATTCTTAGGAATTAACAAGCTAGAAGAGGGAATCAAAAATATTACGTTGGAATACACCTTGGGCGTTGAGATAGATGGTAAAGTAGACTATATATTCGATAGTGAAGAGATAAACCTGCTAGAACCATTTGCAGGTGTTATTCAGCCAAACCATGCGGTTCCATTTACCGTTCCGCTTACACCAAAGGGTGAAGAACTGCTTCAATTGATGACCGAGGAAAATAAAACTGCGAAAATTGAAAACGCTAAATTTGTATTGGTAAAATAAAAAAAGCGCTACAGCTTTTCACGAAGTTGTAGCGCTTTTGTATTTGAAGAAGTTATGGAGGTCTCAAAAACGTGAAGAAAATAATGAGCAACGTACGGGAAGTATTGAAGCAATCTGCTTCGGAAATAAAGGCGAATTGGAAGGTTAGTCAACTCGTACAAGGAAGAAGTAAAAAGATGGAAATGTATGTATTGGTTTATATGAATACCGGTTTTTTTCTTGTCTACGCAAGTCTTTGTTTTATTTCCATACTTTATATTCTGTTTGGTATCATAGGCGGCACAATCCTAGGATTCACGGAAAGCCCATATTGGTTCTTGTTATTTCTATTGCCAATCGCCGCACTGCCATTTTTGTATTTTGTACATAACATTTGGACCTCTTACTATCCTGGCTTTAAAAGTGAATATTTAACAAGGCATTCGATTCAAGTGCGTCAAGAGGAATGAGTTTTTCTATGCATCCCTATTGTGCAGGGAGACCGATGATATAACGAGAGAAACCGCTCAAATCTCGCGGAGGACCGCCCGTATATGGATTGAGACCGCTCGTATATCGCGGAGGACCGCCTGTCTATGGATTGAGACCGCCCGAATCTCGCTGAGGACCGCCCATATATCGAGAGAGACCACTGCCACCCGGCATAACGACGGAGAAATGGATTCAATTGGAGATGCAATGAAAAACTTGTAAAAAACATTAACGATAATGTGTCTTCTTGGTTTAAAGGATAGGAGCGAATCTAAAATCGAAAAAAAAGGTATTGATGAGGTTACGTTGTCTTATTTAAGATTCCAAACGCCACAAGAAAACAGAAAGAATATTATTGTGTTCTTTTCCATTTTTCTATACGTGGCTGGAATGATTCCAATCATTGCTGTACCATTCTCAGCCCTGTACTTTACTATAGCAATTGTACCCATTATTTTAATCCAGATATGGGCATTGCTTTATTTAATTGCCCCCTACAAGTTTGAGAAGTCCTATTATCTCTTCTTCGGGATATACGGGGTAGTCAATACGTTTGTCTATTTCTTAGCAATACAAAAATTACTGTATCTCCATTTAGAATCAGTAGGAAAAACTCCTTTTATTATTGGATTTATACTGTTTATCGGCTTATTGGTATCGATAAACTGGCTTAATATAAAGGCACTTTACTCAGGAACGTACCATAAAATGCAACAGATGAAGAGTATTAACGTTCGTTATTTATCATTTGCGGGAATAGGATATGTAATTGCCCAACTCATATTAACATTCGTCTACAGTGAATCTGCAAAAATGATAATTTTCATAGTATTACTCTCACTATTATCACTACTCACGGCTTATTTTACAGTCTACATTCACCGATACTATTATATTAGTAAAAATATGGATCTCGTAAAACAGGTATACCCCTCTTTTGGTTTACCACTGAATGAAAGACAAGACGAATCTAAAAATAGTAAGAGAAAGAAAGTGAAGGTATGATTCCAGAGTTTACGGAAAATGAAATTTTCGTTATGTTGCAAACACTAAATACAAAGTCAATCATCGGTTTTTCCAATCCATTCATAAAGTTAACAAAATAGGAAATTGAAAAGGAATGGGAGAAAACGTATAAGAAACTTCATCTTCGCGGGCTTGTTAACCTCGTCGACGGTGAAGTTAAGTTAGAGGAAGTGTTCGCCAATGCGCTCTGGATTATGTCCAGAACGAATTTGACTGTGGAAATTCTTACTGACGGGGAAAAGAAAAGCGTATTTTATTTCGGTACAGAGAATGTAGTTGAATGCTCTAAAACTTTGGGAAATAATTACACGCTCTATATGCACGGGGCTCCTGACGACACATGGAATGGCGTCATCGATATCTATCATGGCGTCAACAATGGCGAGTCTACTAGTGAAATTGCTGGTAATGTGACTGGAGACTTTGCTGTTGCGGGAGCATCGATTGCAGCTTCTGCATGGGCCGGAGTTCAGGTGGGAGTGTATGTTGGTGCCTGCGTAGGTTTAGTCGCCTGAGTAGTTAGCACGTATTTATTAAGTGAATTAAAAATAATGGATGTGGATAATGACGGGGCAAAGGATTCGGTTGGTGATGCAATAAAGATAGGGACGAAAGGATTGATTGATAACGTTTCATCTTGGTTTAAATGATGTTTTAGGAGATGGAGAAAATGAGTAGTCAAGCAGAGGTAGATAAAATTACCTTGTCTTATTTAAATTTACTAACACCTAAAGAAAACCGGAGAAATATCATCACATTTTTCCTTTTGTTCCTAGATTTTTTTGGGATTTTCCCCTTACTGGCTGAACCATTCTCTCATGAATTTTTAATGGCAGCAATAATCCCGACTGCCTTGTTGCATATATGGGCGATTATTTACATTGTGGATCCATACCGTTTTGAATTATCTTATTACTTGTTTTTTGGAATTTACGGTATTGTTAATACGTATGTCTTATTTCTAGTCATTCAAAAGTTCCTCTATTTACATCTCCAAGTTTCAAGTAAGTACCCATTCATCTTCGGGATTGTATTTTTCCTTAGTCTATTATTAATCATGAATTGGATAAATTATAAAGCTTTACATAGTGGTACTTATCATAAATTACAAAATAAAGAAGCAGGAAATGCATCCTGGATTGTTACTACTTCCGGAATGGGTTATATATTGGCACAAATGATAATGACGTTTATTTTTAGTGAATCGATAAAGATGATTATTATTATATTTTTATATTCCCTTTTATCTGTATTAACCGCTTATTTTTCAACATCCATTCATAGGTACATTTTTTTAAGCAATAATGAGGAAACACTCAAGAAAGTTTATCCTCATTTTGGGTTACCGAAAAATCAAAGGAACCTGCCAGTGAAAAATGAATGAAACATAAACAAAGTAAACAAGAAATTCAGAGAAGAAAGAAGTAAAGGTATGATTCCTAAATTCACGGAAAATGATATTTTCAGGATTGTAACGCTTTTAGTTGTTCAATGGGATATGTAATTGTCCAACTTGCCTTATCACTCCTTTATAGTGAATCAGCAAAAATACTTTTTTTATAAGATAAGAAAGGATAAGTTATTTCTTCCCAGGTCGGTGTCACGCGGCATAACGACGGAGAAACAGATGATATCAAAAAAGTTGTAAGAAACATTAACGATAATGTTTCTTGGTTTAAAGGATAGGAGAGAACCTAAAATCGAAAAGAAAAAAATTGATAAGATTGCGTTATCTTATTTGAAATTCCAAACACCTAAAGAAAATAGATCAAACATCATCGCATTTTTCACCATATTATTATATGTAATTGGTGTGATTCCAATTTTAGGGATGCCATTTTCATTCACCTATTTTATGGCGGCAATTGTACCGATAGCGATCATACAAATTTGGGCACTGCTTTATTTTTTCGCCCCATACAAGTTTGAAAAGTCCTATTATCTCTTTTTTGGTGTATACGGTGTTGTCAATACGTATGTCTATTTTTTAGCAGCGCAAAAATTGCTGTATTACAATGTTGGAGCGGAGGGGAAAATACCTTTTATTATAGGACTGTTTCTATTTGTCGGGTTACTTTTGAGCGTTAACTGGCTAAATGTAAAGGCGCTTTATACGGGAACATATCATGAATTACAACAAAAAAAGAACATCAATGTCCGCTGGATTTCAGTTGCAGGAATGGGATATGTAATAGGTCAGATTATCTTATCAACTGTCTACGGTGAATCTACAATAATGCTTATTATCGTAGTTCTAATTTCATTACTATCGATTATCACTGCCTATTTCTCTGTTTATATCCATAGGTATTTTTATATTGTTAAAATTATAGATAGTGTAAAGCAGGTTTATCCAGAGTTTGGTTTACCACTGAATGAAAGACAAGACGAATCTTAAAAAAGTGAAAGTAGGAAGTGAAGATATGATTCCAGAGTTTACGGAAAATGATATTTTCGTTATGTTGCAAACGTTGAATACAAAGGCAATCATTCCATCAGAAATTAGATACAAAATAACCGTTTGATGTTGTTTTATAAAGAAGGCAGTTAGTGGTAGATTGACGGATTACACATACTCACGTCACCAACTGGCAATTAGAAATTTACAATAAAGTGGAATTGCTAGATGGAAAAAGATAGTGTAAAAGCTTTAATTTTAAAGAACAAGGTAGCTTATACAACGAAAAGTAATTGAAGCTCACAGCGTACCTCCCATATATCGCGTGCGACCGCTCGAAACCCGCGGTGTACCGCCCATAAATCGCGTGCAACCGCTCGAAGACAGCTGCGTACCGCTCAAATATCGATTGCAAGCGCCCATAGAACCGGATCAGTAACTAAGTGATAGGAAGATTGGAAATATAAATGGGTATCTGCAATATGGAACTCTGTTTTTATAGTAAGTATATACATAGTCGACAGTAATGTTAATTCAAGATTGGGGAATTTGAAAATGAAGAAGTTACTTGGAATTTTATTCGTCGCACTACTATTAATGGGGTGCAATGCCTCCAATGACAAGCAACAGAAGACAACGGATGAAGAAAACGTGAAAAAGAATAAAGAGCCACAAGCGCTTTCGTTGCAAGTATTAAAAGTAGACGAGGAAAATGGTATCACATTGGGAGATGGGGTATATCAAGAATTGTCGGGTCTTGTAGAAGCTAATCCAACTATTGGCGTTGCGGACGACTTTAGTATTCACGCCCTTGACCTTGTAAAAACAAAGGAAGGTGGGAGTGTCATGTTATTCTTAGGCATTAACCGGTTAGAAAAGGGAATCAAAGATATTACATTGGAATACACGTTGGGCGTTGAGACGGAAGGGACAGTAGAATATGTATTCAATCGTGAAGAGATACTCCTACCTGAGCGATATGCAGGTGTTATTCAGCCAAACCATGCGATCCCATTTACCCTACCACTAACACCAGAAGGGGAAAAAGTTCTTAAATTGTTGACTAAGGAAAATAAAATCATGAAAATTGATAACGCAACATACGAATTGGAAAAGTAAGAAAAGTGTTACAGCTTTTCACGAAGCTGTTGCACTTTTGTATTCCGAGAAGTAATGGAGGCCTCGAATAAATGAAGAAAATAATGAAAAATATAAGAGAAGTATTGAAACAGTCCGCTTCCGAAATAAAGGCGAACTGGAAGTTAAGTCAACAGGTAGAAGGTAAAAGGAATAAGATGACCATGTATGTATTAGTTTATATGAATATCGTTTTTTTGCTTGTCTACGCAAGCCTTTGTTCTGGTTCTATTCTTTATATTCTGTTTGGAATCATAGGCGGCGCAATCCTAGGAATTACGGAAAGTCCATATTGGTTCTTATTATTCCTATTGCCAATAGCCGCGCTGCCCTTTTTGTATTTCGTACATACCTTGTGGAAATCTCACTATCCCAACTTTAAAAAGGATTATTTAACAAAACATTCGATTCAAGTGCCTACCGAGGAATGAATTTTTCGAAGGCAGCCTTTTTGGTTGCCGACCGATTATATTCCTACACACGCCCATCTCTAAGTGGTTGACCGCCAATAAAACGGGGGGGACTGCCCATATATCGAAAGAGCCCGCCCGAAGCTCACCGTCGCCCGCTCATATATCGAGAGAGACCGCCCAAAGCCCACTGTTGACCGCTCATATATCGAGAGAGACCGCCCAAAGCCCACTGTTGACCGCTCATATATCGAGAGAGACCGCCCAAAGCCCACTGTTGACCGCCCATATATCGAGGCAGACCGTCCATAGCCCACTGTTGACCGCTCATATATCGAGGCAGACCACCCGAAGCTCATGGTTGACCGCCCAATGCCCGCCGCGTACCGCCCATATATCAAGAGCGACCACCCAATCTCCTCACAAAATAGTAACCTCAAAATCTAATTTCGATCCTCAAATAACCCCCAAATCTCAATTATGCCGCTATTTAGCACATCCAAAATTCAGCTATGGCAAAAACCATATAAATTTGCCGAATATTTTGGTAAAATCACTATGAGGTGATAAAAGGTGATTTACAAACAAAGGTCAAAACCCGAAAAACTTATTGGATTAAATGCACTACTCCCCCGATTGCATCCGTCACACCCGGAAATCCAAAAAATCAAAGAGGAATTCCGGATTCGCAAAGCAGGCTTCGGCGGTGAACAGCACCTTGACAAGCATCTGGCCGAATTCAAACCCCCATACCCGCACGCAATCCTGCATGACATCTGCCTGAAACAAAACGGCATTTACTTTCAAATGGATTCAATAATAATCACACCAACGTTTATTCTCATTATTGAAGCAAAAAACTTAGCAGGGAAAATCATCGTAAAATCAAACCCCACCCAGTTCATTCAGGAATCCCCAACAGCTGAACGGAAAGTCTTGAAAAACCCCATTTCCGAACTCGAACGTAAGCAACTGTTTCTAAATCAGTGGCTAAAGCAAAGGAAAATTGACGTGCCGATTAGCGGAATTGTCGCTTTTGCATATTCCAATGAATTAAACTATGAAACCATTCCGGAAACAAAAATCTTATTTGCCTACGAACTCCCCACGTATCTGTATTCCTTGCCAGTCCATAACGAAGTAATTAGCAAGGAAGCAATTCGAAATCTTGCACTTGAAATGAAAAAGAACCATCAAGAATACAATCCATTCCCATTGAGTCAATTGATGGATATTCCACTTACTGATATCCTACCTGGCGTTATTTGTCCGGAATGCGCAACAAGAGGGATGCATTGGCAAGATAGAAAATGGTTGTGTTTCAGTTGTAATCATTCCGGAACTAATTATCACACCGCAGCGCTTGAAGATTGGACTTGTCTCATCAACAACCGAATAACGAACAGGGAATTCAGGAATTTCATATTGCTCAATGATCGATCCGTAACAAAGAGATTTCTTGCACAATCAGGATTAATCCATAAAGGAAGGGGGAAAGGGAGCTTTTATATAATGAATGAAAAAAACAAATAGCATGAATCGGCGTTTCATGAACGATGAAACGCTTTTTTTTGTAGATAAAACAGTCGCAATAATTATACTGAAATAATCCCCTCGGTAGACTGCTCAAATATGTACTGCGACCGCCCAAAGCCGCCGGGACCGCTCGAAAATCGGTTGCGACCGCCCAAAGCCGCCGGTGGACCGCTCGAAAATCGGTTGCGACCGCCCGAACCCCGCTGCGGACCGCTCGAATCTGGTTTGCGACCGCCCGAACCCCGCATCGGACCGCTCGAATATGTATTACGACCGCCCGAACCCCGCGGTGGACCGCTCGAATCTGTTTAGCGACCGCCCGAACCCCGCAGCAGACCGCCCGAACCCCGCAGCAGACCGCTCGAATCTGGTTTGCGGCCGCTCAAACCCCGCATCGGACCGCTCAAATATGTTTAGCGACCGCCCGAACCCCGCGGTAGACCGCTCAAATATGGAGTGAGGCCGCCCAAATACGGTTTCCAACCGCCGATATCCACACCCCACAAAATAGACTCACCGACACTCACTAAGTCACACCAAACGCTATTCAGAAAAACCATTAAGAAGTAATAAAGAAACCCAACCAAATTTAAATCGGCTAACTATCTATAATCCTAAAGCACCAATAGCACCAATTCCACACACTTACTTACCTACTTAAAAAAATTATCAATGCTGCTTACCTCTAGTTCTTTTAACACATGATATTAAACACACAAACATCGTATATCTTACTCAATATAGTAAAAAATCACGAAATTATATTTTCAGACATTGACTTATCTAAATGGATAGACTAGTATGAATATCAATTACATAGCTAAAACTCTTATAAAGAGAGGCGGAGGGATTGACCCTGTGAAGCCTCGGCAACCATTGAACTATGTTCAAACGGTGCCAATTTCAACAGATTTATTATGAATCTGACAGATGAGAGGTTTTGCACGCGATATTTGTCATGCGGCGACCTCTTTTTTTAGAAAGGGGTCGTTTTTGTATGGCAGGGGCGTTTATTATTACGAAAAGGGGGATTATGATGACTGAGAAAAAAGTTGAATTGGCGACATTTGCGGGTGGGTGTTTTTGGTGTATGGTGCAGCCGTTTGATACGCAACCCGGTATTGAAAAAGTAGTTTCTGGTTATATTGGCGGCGTCACTGAAAATCCGACGTACGAGGAAGTGCGTGCAGGGGTTACGGGACATACAGAAGCGGTGCAAATCACCTACGATCCGACTCTCTTTTCATACGAAAAACTAGTAGAACTTTATTGGCAGCAAATTGACCCAACGGATGCAGACGGACAGTTTGGCAGTCGGGGAACTTCTTACCGCACGGAGATCATCTATCATAATGAGGAACAGCGACAAGTTGCGGAACGCTCAAAAGAGGCTTTGATCGAAAGTGGTCGCTTTGAAAAACCAATTGTTACTGAAATCGTTGAAGCAACTATCTTTTATCCTGCCGAGGACTATCATCAAGACTATTATCAAAAGAACCCGGAAAAGTATAAAGTCTTCAAAGAAGAGTCGGGAAGAGCGCCCTTCATTCGCGAGAATTGGAATGAAAAGTTGGTAGAGGCGTCACTTAAAAAGTAAATAGTTTTAAAGTATAGTTGACACATCGGAATAGATGGATTATTATGAATATCAATTACATAAACAAAACTCTTATAAAGAGAGGCAGAGGGACTGGCCCTTTGACGCCTCAGCAACCATTGAATTCATTCAAACGGTGCCAATTCCAGCAGATGTCGTTCGTCATCTGACAGATGAGAGGTTTTGCCTACAAACTACGTGTTTCGGCGACCTCTTCGTTCTCAAGGGGTCTTTTTTTTATCTTTATTCAGCAGAAGACACTCACCTCCATAGGTGGGAGATGAATGCGGTTTTGTTATCCTGTTCAATAGGTGTCCAAACGCCCGCTGAACAAAGATAAAGCCTCCGGCGGATGTCACAGATTTTGAAAGGAGTTAATCGAGCAAGCTCGATTCAAAATCTGGACGCAATTACGCCGAGGCGTAATTGATTGCCAATCGTCAGTTTAAAAAAAGGAGGATGCGCAATGGTTTTGAAAGTGAATGAGGATGTAGTTAATATCGATGCGGTTACGCAGGCACTGAAGGGTTTGGATTTTGGAGAGGTACACATTACCATCCATGAAGGACAAATCGTTCAAATCGATCGAACCGAGAAAAAACGGTTCCCAGTATTGAAAACTGAATATAAGAAGTGAAGCTGACCGGACAACCGGAGGCCTCTTGACATTCGAGATTGTTTAAGACAATTTTGCGAAGTGCTAGAGGCCTTTTTTGTATATAATATAGAAATTTAGGAGGAATAGAAGATGAAAAAAGTGTTTAGAAATTTATTGCTAATTGCAATTAGCGTACTGGTATTGGCGGGTTGCGGGTCTGCATCTGCGGATGATGAAAAGAAGATTAAGATCGGCGCAACAGCGGGTCCTTATAGTGATCAATTGAAGGAAGGGATTATTCCTATACTTGAAAAAGACGGCTTCGAAGTTGAGATTGTCGAGTTCAATGATTATATCCAGCCGAACAATGCGCTGAATGAAGGAAATATCGACGCGAACTTATTCCAAAATCGAAACTATTTAGTGAATTTCAATGAATCCCATGACATGGACCTCGTTCCTGCATATGGCGTTCCGACTGCTCCAATTGCAATTTATTCCGACCAACATACAGCTCTTGAGGATGTGAAAGAAGGCATGACGGTGACGTTGCCAAACGACCCGACAAACCTGGCAAGATCTTTGAACATGATGGAAGAATACGGCTGGATCACAATCTTTGAGGATGTTAATCCGATAACAGCTTCCGAAAAAGACGTGGCAACCAATAAATACAACTTGAAAATCCAACCACTGGATGCGGCGCAAACACCAAGGTCACTCGGCGATGCTGACTTCGCATTCGTTAATGGTAACTTTGCACTTGCATCAGGTTTGAAATTAACAGAAGCGGTCGATGTGGAGAAAACATCTGAAGATTACTTGATTTACTTGACGATACGAAAAGAAGACGAAGACAAGCCGTTCGCCAAAGCATTGAAAGCAGCGTATCATTCCGACGAGTTCTATGAATACACGAAAGAAAATGCAGCGGGTTATGTGCTACCACCTTATCAAGCAGAAAAGGAGTGACTTAAATGATTGAAATCGTCAATGTGACAAAACAATATAAAGACGTGAAGGCTGTTGAAGATGTCACCTTGACCATTCAGCAAGGTGAAATCTTCGGAATTATTGGCTACAGTGGCGCTGGGAAAAGTACATTGTTGCGTTGCTTGAACATGTTGGAAGCACCGACGGCGGGGCAAATCTTCATCGACGGAAAAGAAATGACTTCATTGACGAAGAGAGAGATAAAGAAAGAACGTGTGAAGATTGGCATGATTTTTCAACATTTCCACTTGATCAGCTCGAAAACAGTTGCAGATAATGTCGCATTTTCATTGAAAGCTGCGGGCAAAAGCAAGAGTGAAATCAAGAAACGCGTCGCAGAATTACTTGACATGGTTGGCTTGACGGATCGTGCGGGACACTATCCAGCTCAATTATCGGGCGGACAAAAACAACGTGTCGGCATTGCACGTGCACTGGCAAATGAACCGAAAGTGTTGCTGTGTGATGAAGCCACATCGGCTCTTGACCCGACAACGACAGCGTCCATCTTAGAATTGCTACAGGAAATCAATCAGACATTAGGCATTACGATTGTCTTGATCACGCATGAAATGGCAGTCGTACAACAGATTTGCCACCGCATCGCAGTGATGGAAAACGGAAAAGTCGTTGAAACAGGTGACGTCTATGACCTATTCGCGAATCCAGCAACAGCTTTAACAAAGCAATTTGTGCAAACGGTCCATTCTTTAACATTGCCGGATCGCTTGCTAACGGGTCGAAAAGGGTCAATCGTCCAAATCGTGTTCCGCGGGGAATCTGCTGAAGAAGGCGTCATTGCAGAAACGTTGAAGAAATACAACGTCGCCATCAATATTCTTCACGGTCAGATAACGTACATACAGGACCGTCCGCTTGGAACGCTCATCATTGAAATCGATGGTGAAACAACAGAATTACAGAGCGCAATCGACTATATTACATCACGGACAAACCAATTGGAGGTGCTCGCAAATGCCGCCTGATATTATAACTGATTTCGGAAATGCTTTTCTTGAAACGTCTTGGATGATGGGGATTGCTGTCGCATTTGCAATCGTCATCGGTGTTCCTTTAGGCGTTGGCCTATTTGTAACAAGTGAAGGGATGTTCTGGCAAAACCGAGTCCTACAGAGTGTCGCAGGGACAATCGTCAATATTATTCGATCGATTCCCTTCATTATACTACTCGTCGTTTTGATTCCTGTGACGAAACTTATTCTCGGTACGACGATGGGACCCACTGCCGCGAGTGTTTCACTGACCTTTGCGGCAATCCCATTCTATGCCCGTTTGGTAGAAACGTCTTTGCGGGAAATTGACAAAGGCGTCATTGAAGCAGCCGAATCTACCGGTGCATCCGCGTGGTTGATCATCAAAGATGTGTTGCTTCCAGAAGCGAGATCCGGGATGATTGCCGGACTTACTGTCACAGTTATTAGCTTACTGAGCTACTCGGCAATGGCCGGGATGATTGGTGGAGGTGGTATCGGAGACTTAGCGATTCGCTTCGGTTACTATCGTTTTGAAAATGAAATCATGCTGGCAACTGTCATCATTTTAATCATCATTGTACAGCTTATTCAATTCGCCGGAGACCGCTCGGCAAAAGCAGTCGATAGAAGATAAGGGGGAATAAAAAATGACTACTACACAAGAAACAGCTTCATCCAAGTTATACGGATGGGCGCACCCAGACGAAATGAGGGCTTTCCGTCAACAGCATAAATCGATGGTGAAAAGAGATAAATTGACGACAATTGAAGAGGCGGTATCGCGCGGTGTCAAACAAGGCGATTACGTCGTGTTCGGCGGCATGGGTTCTGTTCGTAACCCACTTGCGGCGGTCCACGAAATCATTCGCCAAAAAGTTGGAGACCTAACAATCGGAACGAAAGGATCCCAGCATGACTGGCAATTGCTCGCGGCATCAGGCAACGTAACGAAAGCAGAAGTATCTTACGGATTTGCGGATGAAGTGCGCGGATTGGCCAGGCCTGCAAGAGCGGCGGTTGAATCGGGACGCCTTAAAGTCTTATCGGAAACGACGAATGCAGGATTCCAATGGCGTTTCACAGCTGCGATGAAAGGACTGTCATTTTATCCGACCAGGTCATCTCTTGGAACAGATACATTGCAGTACAGCGGTTCTAAAACAATTGTCGATCCATTTACCAATGAACCCGTGGAACTCTTACCTGCATGCTATCCGGATGTAGCCATCATTCATGTCCACCGTGCAGATCGGTACGGAAATTGTCAAATAGACGGCAATATCGCGGAAGACATCGAAATTGCACATGCTGCGAAATTCGTTTTGATCACTGCGGAAGAAATCGTGCACGATGAAGTCATCCAGAATGATCCGGCATTGACGAAAATTCCTTATTTCGTCGTTGATGCGGTTGTCGAAACCCCATACGGTTCCCACCCAAATCAAGTTCCAGGCTTGTATTCATTCGATGAAGACCATTGGCAAATCTGGCTCGACGCATCTGTATCAGATGAGGGCGTTGCAGATTACTTGGAAACATACGTCCACGGAAGCAAAGATCATTATCAGTACTTGGAGAAAATCGGCGGCGTCCGTGTTGTGAATCAATTGAAAAAGATCGAAAAGAAACTGGCTCCATATCCAAAAGTAGCGAAAAGGAGAGGGTAAAGATGGCAACTGAAACTGAAAAAATGATCATCGCGGCTTCTCGCGTATTGCCGAAAGACACGGCTGTTTTCGTTGGAACAGGGATGCCGTTACTCGCATCCGTGCTGGCACTCAATACGCACGCACCCGACATTCTACTCGTCTATGAAGGAGGCGGTGTCGGTGGGAAACCAACCGGCAGATTACCGATTCAAGTAAGCGAATCATTAACATATGAAAATGGCGTAACAGTAGGTTCGATGGATTACGTCATGAGTTTAGCGCAAGCAGGCTGGATCCGCTATGGTTTCTTAGGCGGGGCACAGATTGATGCCTATGGAAACTTAAACACAACCGTCATCGGTGACTGGGAAAATCCAAAAGTAAGACTCCCCGGTTCAGGCGGAGGAGCGGATATCGCATCGTTATGTGAACGGACAATTATTTTAATGAGACAAGACCGTAAGAAATTTGTTGCTGAACTCGATTTCCTAACGAGTCCGGGATACTTAACAGGTAAAGGCGAAAGAGAAAAAGCTGGATTGCCAGCAAATACAGGCCCATACCGTGTCATTACACAGCTAGGGATTTACGGATTTGACGATGAAACGAAGAAAATGACATTACTGCAACTGTTCAAAGGATTTACGTTAGACGATGTGCAGGAGCAAAGCAGTTTCCCAATTGCAATTAGCAAGGATTGGACGTATGTTGATGCACCGACCAAACTTGAGTTGGATACATTGTATGCTTTGGATCCTGATGGGATTGTAATTGGTTGATTGAAAAGCGAATGAAGCTAGAAATTGCTCCAAGTTTATACGTATCATTTTAAGGGAAATTGAAATGGGGGATTTGATTTGTCTAAACAATTATCTATACAGGAGGCAGCCGCCTCGATTACTGATGGCTCGCTTCTAGCACTCGGTGGTAATGCATTGCATCGCTCTCCGCTCGCTTTTGTTGTGGAATTAATTCGGCAGGAGAAAAAAGACCTTTCAATCATTAAAACAGCGGGTGCACTCGATATCGATTTACTTGCTTTGGCAAAATCAATCCGTTCGGTGTACGCGGGCTATATCGGTTTTGAAATGCTCGGTCTGGCGCAAAATTACCGAAAAGGCGTTCAAAATGGAGAAATTACCGTTCATGAACACGCCTGTGCTAGTGTAATCGCTGGTCTTCGGGCAAGCATTTACGGCGCTCCCTTCCAGCCAATCAATGGCTTTCAAGGAAGCGAGCTACCCGAATTGACGGGATTGGTACGTTACGTAACCTGTCCATTTACCAATAAAGAAACAGCTGTCGTTCCTGCATTACAGCCTGACGTCACCATTATTCATGCCAATATCGCTGATGAAAATGGGAATGCCTATGTAAATGGCGCATTGTTCGAAGACTTGATCATGGTCAAAGCAGCTAAAAGAGTAATTGTAACTGCAGAAAAGATCATTGATTCTAGTAGTTGGGAAAATAAACCGCAAATTCCTGGATTCCTTGTTGAAAGTGTTGTCCTTGCTGAGAAAGGGGCGGCGCCGGGAAGTTGTGCACCGTTTTACGGAATTGATGAAGTTGAAGTGGCTAGCTATCTACAAGATCCTGCAAGCTATTTGGAACAGGCAAAGGGGGCCGTCACGCATGTCTAACTTACAAACGGGTGATTATATAACAGTGGCCATGGCGCGGCTCATTAATGACGGGGAGCGCGTTTTCCATGGTGTCGCTTCACCGATGCCAGCAATCGCCATTCAATTGGCGAAAAGATTGCACGCTAAAAACGCCGTTTATCTAAGCATCGCAGGCGGCGTGGACGCGAAACCTTCGAATTACTCAAGCGTTTCGACAGCGGATGCATCGTTAAGTGAAGGCGCAATCGTCGATTTTCCACTCTCGGATATTTTCGATTTGTCGGCACGCGGTGGACTGGATGTCGCGTTTTTAAGTGGCGCACAAATTGACGGCCAAGGCCGATTAAACTTAAGCGCCATCGGTACTTTCGATAAACCAAAAGTCCGTTTACCAGGCGGAGCGGGAAGTGCAGCATTGCTTCCGACAGTGAAAAGAGGCATCTTGTGGAAAACAACCCACGACAAACGAGGGCTTGTCGACAAACTCGACGTCGTTACAGCTGCCGGAAATACAGAAACCGTCATCACACCACTCGGCGTATTCAAAATCTCTGAAACAGATAAGCGTTTGAAGTTGTTGTCCCTATTTCCAACAGTTACATATGAGGAAGTCATCGAAAAAACAGGTTTCACCGTCGAAAAACACGAAGACTTTGAATCGTTTGTCCCAGTGACAGAAGAAGAGATTCAACTGTTGAGTGAGATTGATGGCAATGGTGTTAGGTTTAGTGAGTTTTGAGAAATAGGCAATTAAATAGTCTATTAAAATCGTCCACACGTATTTTCCGTGTAGGCGATTTTTTTGTAGTTGAATTGCGGGGGACGGCGCAGAGGCGACCGCCCGAAAAATGGATTGGACCGCCCAAATCCCGCGGATGACCGCCCGAATCTCGCATACAACCGCCCGAAAATCGCCACCAACCGCTCAATCCCAACGCGCGGAAATGTCCAACCAATCAAAAAGTGTCCAACAAACCCATCGAAGCAGCCAACTAACGCATGAAAGTTTCCAACTAATCCCTAAAAATGTCCAACCACACACGACCGTCCGTATATTGGTTTTAACCGCTCAAACCCCGCGGATGACCGCCCGAATATGATGCTAGACTAGCCCGAATCTCGCATACAACCGCCCGGAAATCGCCACCAACCGCTCAAACCCAACGCGCGGAAATGTCGAACCAATCAAAAAGTGTCCAACAAACCCATCGAAGCAGCCAACTAACGCATGAAAGTTTCCAACTAATTCCCAAAAATGTCCAACCACGCGCGCCCGCTCGAATATTGTTATCAACCGACCAATCTCCACACACAACCGCCCGAATATCGGTATCAACCGCTCAAATCCCACGCGCGACCGCCCGAATATCGTTATCAACCGCCCATTCTCCACACACAACCGCCCGAATATCGGTATCAACCGCTCAAACCCCACGCATGACCGCCCGAATATTGGTTTCAACCGCCCAATCTCCGCGCGACCGCTCGAATATCGTTATCAACCGCCCAATCTCCACACACGACCGCNAATCCCACGCATGACCGCCCGAATATTGGTTTCAACCGCCCAATCTCCGCGCGACCGCTCGAATATCGTTATCAACCGCCCAATCTCCACACACGACCGCCCGAATATCGTTATGGACCGCTCAAATCCGACGCACGACCGCTCGAATATCGTTTTCAACCGCCCAATCCCCGCACACGACCGCCCAAATAACGCCATCAACCGCCCAATCCCCACGCTCGACCGCCCGAATCTCGGTATCAACCGCCCAAATGGAAAATGCGTATGGACAATTTTTAGTCGATGACTCACTCAATTCGCATGATAAGTCACCAACCCCTTCACATTGGCATACAGCGCGGCATTCGTCCTGTCAGCCAACTCCAACTTCGCCAAGACCTGGGATACATGTTTTTTTACAGTGTACTCGGTGATATACAATGCCTGTGAAATTTGCTTATTGGAATGGCCCATGCCGAGTTCAAGCAAGACTTCCTTTTCCTTTGGAGTCAGCTGTTCGATATGTACATCTTCCTCAACAGGTACTTCAGATTTCGTAACAAAGTCAAGCACCCCAGGGTCATAATACTTCCTGCCCTTGTCAATAATTCGCAAAGCATGAAGGAGTTCCTCGGGGAATGCCTCTTTTAGCACATAACCATCGACACCTATTTCTTTGGCTCGTTCAAAATCGAGCGCATCCATTGATGAAGTAAGCACAACGAACTTGCAAGTGATGCCTTGTTGTTTCGCTTCTGCGATCAAATCCAAACCGAATTCTTTCCCTAATCGAAGATCGACAATCGCTAAATCAGGCGTAGCCGTGCGAAAAAGGATAAGCGCCTCTTGGCTATTCGTTGCTTCTCCAACAACTTCCATTGCATCGTCTGAAGAAAGGATCGACGCTAGCCCTTTTCTAACCAGTGGATGATCGTCAACACTAACAATTCGCATTATCCGATGACCTCATTTTTCATATTTAAATTGGGAATTTCAATTTGAATTTCTGTTCCAATGCCTTGTAATCCACCAATCGAAAATGTACCAAAGAAAGAACGAACACTCTCTTTCATATTAGCTAGACCGATTCCTTTTTCTTGCTGACTCTCGTGCGTGTCTACATTAATGCCGATCCCATTATCCTTAATTTCCAACACCGTTTTCTCTTCCAATAAAAACAACCTTAGTTCAATGGTGGTGCACTCACCATGACGAACCGCATTGCCACACGCTTCAGAAATAATCCGATAAAGCGCCTGCTTTAATTCCTCTGAAATAAACGCCCCGTCACCCGTAATTTGGTATTCTATCCGTACATCAACGAGACGTGCGTACTCGTCCAAAAAACTTTTAAGGCGGATAAGAAAGTCGTCCTCAGCTTTCTTGATGGAACTGAGTCGAAAGATTGCCGCTCGAAGTTCTATAATGGTCAAATTCACCGATTGTGATAAAAACTGGTACTCTTCATTCAACTCATCAGATGTCATATTTTGACCATTCGCCTGCAAACTGAGCAGGGAACAAGACAGACCAAACAACCTTTGCGAGACACTATCATGGATTTCATTGGCAATCCGGTTCTGTTCATCACGAATAATTCCATCGACATCTGCCTGTTCTATAGCAATAGAGGGACCAATTGTACTGTACGCTTGTACCTTATTATCTAGGATTTTATTAATACCACTCATTCCTCCCATCATAATAAAAACCCGATTAAATTGAACATAATGTCCAACTCAAATCAGGCCGGTTGCACCAATAACTCCATACATCCAAGGTGCCCACATAGAGGATGTATTTCACAGTTTCCGTTCATTCTATTCTTCAATCCCCACTTCTAGTATTCTCGGGAATGAAAACAACAGTAGGGAATCCACTGCCCATAACTGCCCGAATGACTCAATTACCCATCAGTGGGGGGGGGAATCCCTCGCTGACTTTATATAGTTCAGTATAACCAACTTAGGTTGAATATTACGTCACCTGTTGCGGTTGAGCAGGTTCTAATTTTGTACTATTAACATATATTTTATCGTTTTAAGATTATTCTGTTACTTAATACCTGCCCAAACGCAAATAATGATAAGAGTTTCTTCTATAGAAGTACATTCAAAAGAACATTGAGCTGGTACTAAAGTGTACCAACACTACACAAAAGTAGAACAACAGAGAGACAAGGAGAACTGAAAAGTGCACTTTGGAGTGAGGATTGCCACGAGAAATCGGACCGCCCGAATATGGGTTTGGACCGCTCAATCTCTACGCGCTACCGCCCGGAAATCAGTTTGGACCGCTCAATCTCCACACACGACCGCTCGAATACCGCCATCAACCGCCCAATCCCCACACGCGACCGCTCAAATATCGCCTCCAACCGCCCGTTACACACACATTTGAACTTCAATTTAAAATTCTAACAATGTTCAAAAAGGACTTGCAATCTAATTAGTAGATTGCTAAAATAACTATAAGGTTAGAATTATCAGTTAATTTAACAACGTTTAAATGATAGAATATAAAATAGCAAGAAGGTACCATCCAAAAAGGTACCATCCAAAAAACCATTACCAAAATGAAAACGCTTACGTAGAGGTGGAAAAATGAAGCTCTCTGAGAAAAGAACATTGAAGAAGAAAGAACAGATATTATTGACAGCAATCACTGTTGTAAATCAAAGAGGATATGACAGAGCGACGATGGAGGAAATTGCAGCAGAGCTTTTGATGACGAAAGGTTCTTTGTATTATTACTTTAAAAATAAAAGCGACTTGATGTATCAATGTCATAGTTTCGTACTCTCTCAAGCAACAATTGAACTTGAAAATGAATTAGGTGGAAAAGGGTCGGCGGAAGAAGTCCTTCGAAGAATGATTGCAATGCATATAGATTATGCAATTGAAGAAAAAGAGACATTCAATATGATTTTGGAACCTAGACAAATCTACGACGCGGATCAATTAGAAGAGGTTTTAAAACTTCGTAAAGATTACGCGGAGTTATTCGATCGGATCATCGAAAGGGGTATCAATTCAAAGGAGTTTCACCCAACAGAGACAATCATCGTAAGAATGATGATACTCGGCGCGATGAACTGGATTCAACAGTGGTATAACCCAAGTGGAAGAATCCCGAAAGATGAGTTGAAAATCTACTTTGGAGATTACATTGTTAAATTATTGAAATGAGGGGATGGGAAGAAATGTTCATGCCAGAAGTTTTAGCAAATTATGCTGAAAATCAACCGGGTAAAGTCTTCACTTTTTATAACGGGCGCGAATGGACATATGGCGAATTTTACGAAAAAGTGAAAAGAGTAGCCGCTTACTTTCAATCTAAAGGATATAAAAAGGACGATATTATTGCGCTTTATTCACTGAATTCAGATGTATTTCTTGTATGTTACTTCGGTATTCAATTAGGTGGATTTTCTGTCATGCCCATCAACACGAAATTAGCTGCTCCTGAAGTGGAATATATTTGCAATCAATCAGAAGCAAAAGTACTCATTTATGATATCAGGATTGAACAAATCATTAATGAAATAGAACACGTATTTCAAGAGAAATTAACAATTGACGGGGGAGACCTACTAGGGGGGATTTTAGAAGAGTCCTCCCTTGAATTTTCTCCTGTCCAATTAAATGCAAACGATACAGCCGTTGTGATGTACACTTCGGGCACAACAGGTAAACCAAAAGGTGTCATGTTGACACATCAAAACATTCTTGCAACTGCAGAGATTTGGTCAGAAGCAATGGGTGTATCGGATAGAGATAGAATGCTAGTCTCAACGCCATTATTCCACTGTGCGGCAAGTCATTGTTTTGTTGTTCCGGTAACATATAAAGGTGGTTCAATCATTATCGAAGAAACATTTTCCACTGTCCAAACGCTTAACCTTTTACAAGGGGCAAGCCCGACGATGTTTTTTGGTGTACCGGCAATGTACACAATCATTTTGAACTTACCTCACATTCATGATGTGAAGCTTCCGACACTTCGATTATTTGCATACGGTGCCGCTCCGATGCCTTATGAATTAGTAAAGAAACTGAAAGAAACTTTCCCGAATGTCAAAGTACAAAATCTATATGGTCAAACAGAAAATGCACCAGCCGCTTCGACATTAAAAGATCATCTTGCACTTGAAAAAATAGGTTCGGTAGGCGAGGCACTTCCACAAACTGAAATCAGAGTAGTTGATGAAACCGGAAAGTCGCTTCCTGTTGGTCAAGTGGGGGAAATTGTCGTTAAAGGACCACAAGTCATGAAAGGTTATTTGAAAAATGAGGCAGCAACCCGACAAGCAATTAAAGATGGCTGGCTTTACACGGGCGACTTAGGAAGATTTGATGAAGATGGACTCCTATATATCGTTGATCGGAAAAAAGATATGATCAATCGCGGTGGAGAAAATGTCTATCCAGTTGAAGTGGAAGAAGTATTGTATCAAATTCAAGAGTTGATGGAAGCGGCAGTAGTCGGTGTGCCGCACGAAGTTTATGGCGAAGTACCAAAAGCATTTGCAGTGATGAAAGAGGGGAAATCGATTACTGAAAAGCAGGTTATTGACTACTGTGCAACACAACTCGCGAAGTACAAAGTGCCAATCGAAGTGGAGTTTTTGGATGAACTGCCGAGAAATGCATCCGGAAAAGTGTTGAAGCACACACTTTGGCCGAAAGTTGAGACCAAGGCGTAAGTCAGGTCCTATATGAAGTGCGGGATTGGATAACGATATAGGTATTACATGAAAGCAACTATAAATAAAGGAAATCTTGAGCTAGTCGATTCATTGGGAGAAATAAAACTCACAGGAAATTGTGAGTTATGGGGAGAGGAAGATGAGATATGAGTAATGTATACATCGTCGATGGAGCACGAACGGCATTTACAGAGTTTGGAGGGTCTTTTGCGAAGGTAGGTGCGACGGAGCTCGGTACAGCAACCGCAGTTGAAGCATTGAGGCGCTCGAATGTGCAACCTGAACAAGTCGATCATGTCATCTATGGCAATGTGATTCATACAGGAAAAGGGGCCGCATATATTGCGCGCCACATTGGATTAAAAGCGGGCGTTCCTGAAGAAGTTCCTGCACTGACGTTAAACCGACTATGCGGTTCAGGTATGCAATCCGTAGTAACAGCGGCACAACATATTTTATTGGGCGAAGCAGAGATTGTTTTAGCAGGTGGAGCGGAAAATATGTCGCAATCTCCATACGCCAATTTTGAACAACGTTTTAGTGGTTCAAAGCTTGGGAATTTGCAATTTGAAGATATGTTACAAGCGACATTGACAGATCAACACACAGGAAGCGGTATGGGCATGACGGCAGAAAAACTGTCTGAACAGTATTCGATATCCAGGGAAGAACAAGATGCATTTGCCGTCGAGTCCCATCAACGTGCAGCGAAAGCAGTTGAGGACGGCTTGTTTGCTGAGGAAATTATTGCCGTTGAAGTGAAAACACGCAGAAATACAGTGTTGGTCGACAAAGATGAGCATATTAGACCGGATGTGGATGGTGCCGGAATGGCCAAGCTCCGACCTGCATTTAAAAAAGAGGGAACGGTAACAGCCGGAAATGCCTCTGGGATTAATGACGGCGCGGCTTCCGTTGTTGTCGCCAGTGAAAAAGCTGTACAAGCGAATGGATTAAAGCCAATCGCACGTATTGTTTCATGGGGAGTCGTTGGAGTGGATCCAACAATTATGGGGATAGGTCCAGTTCCCGCCATCAAACAAGCGTTAAAACGGGCGAATCTGACCATTGAAGATATGGATATTGTGGAAGTGAATGAAGCATTTTCAGCACAATACCTAGCCGTCGAAAAAGAGTTGGGACTCGATCGTTCGAAAACAAATGTCAATGGCGGCGCGATTGCACTGGGACATCCAGTAGGCGTAAGTGGCACAAGGATTTTATTGTCAGCTGCTTATGAATTAAAACGGCGTAACGCGAAATATGCTGTGGCGAGCCTGTGCATAGGCGGCGGACAAGGCATTGCAGTGGTGCTTGAAAATGCTTAAAATCCCTGTGATTATTGCCCCTATGTTTTTAGTTTCTACACCAAAAATGGTGATTGAGGCAGGAAAGGCAGGCGTCATTGGCTCATTCCCTCTATTAAATGCACGTCCAATAGAGAAGTGTGCGGAATGGCTGCAAGAAGTGAAGGAAGGGTTAAATGATATTCCTTGGGCAGTGAACTTTATTTGCCATAAAAAAACAAATACACGCTATGAGGATGATTTGGAATTAATTCGGAAATACGAACCTCCCATTGTCATTACTTCGCTCGGGCATCCAGGGGAAGTGAAAGAAGTCGTTCATGGCTATGGGGGTCTCGTTTATTCAGACGTGGCACATGTGAAACACGCGAAAAAAGCGGCGCAATCAGGAGTAGATGGCTTAGTTTTAGTGTGCGCTGGTGCAGGGGGCCATGGTGGAACATTAAATCCATTTGCATTTATTGCAGCGGTAAAAAGTTTTTATAACGGGACAATTATATTATCCGGAACAATCTCAACAGGCGCAGACATTGCGGCTGCACAGTTAATGGGGGCAGATTATGCCTACATGGGTACGCGTTTCTTAGCGGCAGAAGAAAGCAGCGCACAAGAGGAATTCAAACAAATGGTCATCGATTCAACAATTGAGGACATCATTTACTCAGATTCATTTAGCGGCGTCCATGCAAATTATCTAATTCCGAGCATCAAAAAAGAAGGAATCGACCTAGCGACACTAAAACCAAAAGATGAAGTAGATTTAACCCATTTGGTTAACGTCAAAGCCTGGCGCGATATTTGGTCCGCGGGTCAAGGCGTAACAACCGTTACGAAACGTGAAACAACAAAAGAAATTGTGGATTTGCTAATTAAGGAGTATGAGGACGGGGTCGCCCTGCTTAGCAGAGCCTGAATTTCTTAAATGAAAGCAACAGGATGACCAAGACATTTTAAAAGAGTAACAAAAGGAGTGACAGTATGATAAGGAAAATTGCTGTAGTTGGCGCAGGTACAATGGGCAATGGGATTGCTCAGGTAGCAGCGGAAGCAGGTCACGAAGTAATTTTGTTGGATAAAAACCCAGAAGGTCTTGACCGTGGAATTAAGCGAATCGAACAAACGTTAAAGCGCAATGTAGAAAAAGGGAAACTAGAACAATCAGCAGCCGATCAAATTAGAAACAGCATTCAGCCGACTACTTCAATAGATGACCTTAAAGATGTAGACTTTGTCATAGAGGCAATTATTGAACAGATTGAGCCTAAAAAAGAACTGTTTAAAGAACTGGATCAAATATGTAAGCCTTCGACCATTTTTGCTTCGAATACGTCTGGGCTAAGCATTACTGAAATGGCGAGTGCAGTTAACCGAAGTAAGCAGGTTATCGGCATGCATTTCTTCAATCCCGTCCCTGTTTTGGAATTGGTTGAAATCATCAGAGGCGAACAAACGAGTGATGAAACCTTTCAAACCGCTCATGAACTAGCTGAAGAGTTCCATAAAGTTGCCATTTCAGTAAAAGAAGCACCATTGTTCGCTGTAAATCGCATTTTAACACCGATGATCAACGAAGCGATTTTTGTCTTGTCAGAAGGAATCGCTTCAGCGGAAGACATTGATAAAGGGTTGATGCTTGGAGCGGGTCATCCAATCGGTCCACTTGCGCTAGCTGATTTAATTGGTCTGGATACGTTGCTTTTTGTCGTAGAAACGCTTTACAACGAAACCAACGATTCCAAATACCGCCCAGCTCCTTTACTCAGAAAATATGTACGCGCCGGACGTCTCGGAAGGAAAACAGGGGAAGGCTTTTTTAAATACTGAGTGTTTCATCTGATGGAGATTGGCTATTTGGATAAATAGCTAATCTTCATTTTGTTTTTATTCAATCGGGTGAATTTGTTAGATTAAACATCTGGACTTCATGCAGTTGGAGAATGTCCACCGAACCAGAATAGGGGTAAACTGATGATGAAATAGAGACTGCTATTCTTCCCTTAAATTTACTATATTTATGCTCTGATAAAACAAAAAGCACACCACTAAAATATCTGAGTGATGTGCTTTTGTTAATAATATATGCAGCATTATAAACAAGACATGATTTTAATTAACCTCATGGACAATCACTTGTCCTTAATGTTACAGAGTATCTTCTTTTTTCATTCATTATTGCGCAGTATATCCGCCGTCGACGAAGACTGTTGTACCTGTAACAAAATCGTTTTCAGCCAAGAAGATGACTGCATGCGCAATTTCTTCAGGGTTTCCAAGTCTTCCAACTGGGTGCTTGGCAACAAGTCCGTCATAGAATTCACCTAAAGCTTCTTTGTTTACAAGTCCTGACTCGATGAATCCTGGCGCAATAGCGTTTACTCTGATATTACGCTTTGCGTATTCAAGAGCTCCTGCTTTCGTCATTTGGTTGACGGCACCTTTTGAAGCGGCATAAGCGAAAGCACCCTCTTGTCCAACAGAGCCTAAAATAGACGCAGTATTGATAATAGAACCGCCGCCTGTTTTCAAGAATTCACGAATCGCATATTTCATCCCGAAAAACACACCATCTTGGTTTACTTTTATGATTTTTTGATATGCTTCATACGTAAGTTCATGCGTATCTGTCATCCCGCCAATTCCAGCATTGTTAACGATTACATCTATTTTTCCAAAATGTTTAACCGTTTCAGAGACAAGATTAGCCACAGATTCTTCATTCCCAGCATCCACTTTAACGAATAGAACATCTAAGCCTTCTGCTTTTAATTCTACTTCTTTCGCTTTACCAAGTTCTACATTAAAATCAGCAATAACTGCTTTTGCACCTTTTTTAGCAAAAGCTTTAACCGTTGCCAATCCAATTCCGCTTGCTCCACCTGTTACAACTGCTACTTTATTTTTCAAATCGGTCATGTAAAACATTCCTTTAGAATAATAAATTGAATTCGATATAAAATTAAGAATATATCTTGTATTCAAGATAATAGGTTTTAATCAAAATGTCAAAAGAAAACCATCAAGTTCAAGTTGTTGATACTCCCGCATGCGTCGCTCAAGCTCAACGCACGACCGCCCAATCTCTACGCGCGGAAGTATCCAACCAATCAAAAAGTGTCCAACAAACCCCATCGAAGTGTCCAACTTACGCGTAGAAATTTCCAATTAATCCCTAAAGTTTTTTCAACCAACCGTTACCGCCCGTATATTGCCTCCAACCGCCCAATCCTGCGCACGACCGCCCGTATATTGCCTCCAACCGCCCAATCCCACGCACAATCGCCCGAACATCGCCTCCAACCGCCCAATCCCCACCCGCGACCGCCCGAATATCGCCGCCAACCGCCCAATCCCCACGCCCAACCGCCCGAACACCGCCCCCAACCGTCCAACCCCACTCACCAAAACCCCCCAAAACCGACAAAACCCCCAAAAAATATCCAACAAACCCCCGCCCATGGTACTATAAAGTAAACACCAAACACCAAACACCAAACACCATCCGACAACGTGCATCAAGGGAGAAGGGGGTAACCAAAATGGAAGAACAAACAAGATACTCCAGACTCGCTCATTTAACCAAGTTAATCAATACGAAACTCGAACTGCGAGACGTACTCGAAGTAGTAGTGACCGCCATTTCTGAAGAAATCGTTCAATGCGATTCAGTCGGCATCTTTTTGCCGCAGGAAGACGGAACATTCAGGGGGTTTGTTGGGAAACCGGCAATCATTAATGGATTGGCGCTCAATAATCAAATTATCGAAACGGAATACGATTTATTGGCGAAAGAAGTCATTGAGACACAACAAACGATTTATATAGCCGACGCCTCTAAGGACAACCGTCCCGATCCGCGAGCAGTAGAAGCCTTTCACATTAAATCATTACTCGCGCTGCCGATCTCTTATGAAACGGAACTGTTTGGGCTTGTTTTTCTTTTCGATTATGGAACCCCTATGAATTTAACAGAGTTGGAGATTCAGTCGGTTGAGGCGTATGTCAACATGGCGGCTGTCGCGATTCAAAACGCGGCGAACTTAAAACACAAGGAAAACTTGATTGCCGAAAAGCAATTGCTGCTGGATGTGACGCGTGAGCTATCCATGTGTTCAACGATGGAAGAGGGGATTGAGAAATGCTTTTTCTACGTTGGAAAAGTGCTGAATACCAACAATATTGCGGTACACTTACTCGATCTTTCCGCAGAACTGGTTAGTAAGCCGACGCACTTAAGCAAGAATAGCGATTGGACGGTAGAACAGTGGACAGAGGCCCGCAGCCAAACAAAATTCGAGGCTAAAACGGACACTGCACTACAGGAAGTCCTTCGAACGAAAAAAGCGCTTCTCATTCCGGACGTTTTTGCGGATGAACGACCAAACCACGAAATTTGCCGTAACTTTGGCATTAAAGGACTGTTTCTCCTCCCATTGGTATCCATGGGCAAGGGGTTAGGCATCATTGCCGTCCTCGAATTAAATGACACAGGTCACGTTTATTCAGAAGCCGACCAACAACTGGCACAGTCAATCGTTGACGCAATGGCTTCCACGCTGTCGAATCTATTGTATATGGAAAAGCAGGATGCCATTATCGAAGAGCGAACGTCGGAAATAACGAAAAAAAACAAAGAACTAGAAGACGTAGTGGCAGAGCTGTGCCACCTTAGCCGCGAAAAAGAGCTGATTCTGAACTCAGCGGGGGAAGGCATATTCGGTTTAGACCTGGAGAGGAAGATTACATTTTGTAACCCGGCAGGTGAATCGATGCTCGGTTATGAATCAAAAGGCGAACTGATCGGCAAACCGTACAAAACGATTTTCAATAAAATCAAACCAGCAGACGAGGATTTAATAGCAGCTTATATAGAAGCAAAAGAAGAGCAGTACAGCTCAGAAGGTCACTTCATCAGAAAAAACAAGACCAGCCTAGCCGTTGAATACGTCATTTCCACCATTCGCGAGCGCGACGAAATCCTCGGGTACGTCGTGACGTTCAAAGACATTTCACAAAGGAAGCGCATGGAAGAAGAAATAAAATACCATGCCTATTATGACAGCTTAACAAATTTGCCGAATCGGGTTCTGTTAAAAGATAGACTGGAAACTGGCCTGACTTATTCCAAAAACCACAGAGGCAAATTGGCCTTACTGTTTATGGATTTAGATCGCTTCAAAGCCGTCAATGACACACTTGGACATAGTTGTGGGGATTTGCTGCTCGTTTCCGTGGCAAAACGACTAACTAGCTGTCTACCGAAAGGTGCCACAGCGTCGCGGCAAGGCGGTGACGAATTCATCATTCTTCTACCAATGATTAAAAGTGAAAATGATGTATTACAAGTCATTAACTGCATCAATGAATCATTCCTCAAGCCTTTCAAACTAATGAAGAATGAAGTCTACATTAACATCAGCATTGGCGTCAGCCTATTCCCTGAAAATGGCGATACAGTCGGGCAGTTGATAAAAAATGCGGATATTGCAATGTACCAGTCTAAAAAAATGGCAGGGAACAGCCACCACTTCTACGAAGAAGGTATGAATACGGTCACTTTTGACAGCCTAATCATCGAAAACGCGCTCTATAAAGCCATTGATAACGAGGAGCTCGAGATCGTCTATCAACCGCAAATCAACTATAAAACGAAAATCGTCAGCGGCGTGGAAGCGTTAATCCGATGGAACCATCCCACTGAAGGGGTGATACAACCTGAAAAATTCATCCCGATTGCAGAAGAAACGGGCTTAATCGTCCCTATTGGCGAATGGGTGCTTGAAAATGCCTGCCGACAAATGAAACAATGGCAGCAACAAGGCTATCCGCATCTCAGCGTCGCCGTCAATTTGTCAGTCCGCCAGTTCGAACAAAATAACTTATTTATGACCGTAAAAACGATTTTGGATAAAGTCGGGCTATCCCCAGAATTTTTACACCTAGAACTCACGGAAAATCAAATCATTAAAAACACAGCGTTAACGCTACAAACGATGGAACAGTTAAAAGAAATCGGCATCAAAATCGTCATCGACGACTTCGGCACAGGCTATTCATCACTAGGCTATTTAAAAGATTTCCCCATTAACTTATTAAAAATCGACAAATCCTTCATTTCAGAATTAAGAAGCGGAGACGACAGTAATGCAATCATAAACACCATCATTGCGCTAGCGCACAACCTAAACCTCGACGTCATCGCAGAAGGCGTCGAAACCACAGAACAAGCCGAGTTCCTAGCTTCAAAAAACTGTCACCTAATGCAAGGCTTCTACTTCGACGCACCAATGAAAGCAGAAGAATTCGAACAAAAACACTTCGGAAATCCTGAAGGAACTCTATGGAAACAGAATATATGACAAGGATTGTGAATGGTGAAAGCGTCAGTTATGGCTAGCACAATGTTTAGTAGAGGATTGCAATGCTAAGATAGCAGTACATCAAATAGCTTCTAATCAAGAAAAAAGAAGAAAACGCACGAGACATTTCGTCTCAGCGTTTTCTTCTTTTTTTAGGTCGTTTCATAAACAAAATTAGCCGTAAAATGATGAGAAACGTAGCCGCGCCCGCCATATCGAGAAGTACGTCTTGAACCGCTGGCGTCCGTCCACCCGTCAAGGACTGGTGGTACTCATCGCCAATTGCGACAAACAGTGTCAGCCAAGCAGCCGTCATGAAACGAAACAGATGCTTCGGCAAAACGAGATAAATTGCAGTAGCGATGAAGCCGAAAATGAAGAAATGCGCACTCTTTCGAAGCAGAAACTCTACAAATGCGTAATAGCCACGCTCATCAACTGAAATCGTCTCACCCCAATACGGGATGCGCAAATTCGATAGCAATGATGCAAACGGCTCGCCCGGCAGCCACTTCTCCAAAGTTGGGATTAGCGATTGCTGCTCATACGTTTGCCCCGATGAAAAGAACAAAACACCTAATAGAATTATCAAAACAAGTAATTTTCTCATAGACAAATTATACCATACTACTTGCGAGAATACATATACGTTAATAGGCTAAACATCAAAAATGAATACCGTCTGTGCAAGAAGGTTTTATTAAAACCCAAAAGAAATCTCCAAACCGTTACTGCAATCGGGGATACTGATTTAGGCTACAAAAGCTCCGGACGAGTCTATAACTCCAATGCGCTTTTAGCAGAACAAGTAGTACGGAAGGTCTTTGATTGATCCACAGAAGGAATCGCACGTAATTAAATGGCAATGAGCAAGCCATAGAAGTGGGGGTAGCGCCCGAAATTGTATCTTCGGGCGCTTTGAATGGTGTTAGAGGGGAATCTATTGTTTCATTATAAAAAGAAAGAGCGCTTTTTCCCTGATCTTTATAAGCGAATGATGGACAAATAACGTTAACTAGTTCACCACACTTTTTGGTAATCTAATTGGAGAGGGATTTTTTTTGGGAGATTATAAAATGAAAGTAGAGGAGATGATTACGATGGATTATGCTTCATTTAAAACCCGTATTTACGCTTTCTTGTTGGATTATCTCGTTATTGTTAGTTACGGTGTTTTTATTGTAGGTACGATTTCTCTCGTATTTCGGTCATCTATTACTCCCTTATATTCAAGTTCCCCAGTAACAGCTCAACTGACAGGATTTTTTATGATCACGTTACCCGTTTCGCTCTATTTTATTTTATGTGAATCCTCTAGATGGCAGGGGACATGGGGGAAGCGGAAAATGGGCATCCGTGTTGTTGACGGCGTCGGTCAGCGTATTGGAATCGGTCGCTCCGCTTTACGAACGGCTATCAAGTTTCTTCCTTGGGAGGTTGCTCACTTTGGTATATGGCGATTAATGCTCCCAACTGTTTTTTCTGAGATTACCATTTTTGTGATTTTAAATGCAGTCAATCTTGCAATCGTAATCTATCTAATCATTCCTCTTACGAATAAAAAAAGGAAAAATGTTTATGATTGGGTTGT
The DNA here is from genome assembly GCF_057669885.1 of Sporosarcina sp. Y1011. Classification (NCBI taxonomy): domain Bacteria; kingdom Bacillati; phylum Bacillota; class Bacilli; order Caryophanales; family Caryophanaceae; genus Sporosarcina; species Sporosarcina sp. Y1011. The sequence continues at coordinate 55,210 of NZ_JBYHFP010000009.1, forward strand.
AGGTACGAGGGTGGTTCGCTGATTTTCTGACGCATAAGTACTATATTGATGCTTCCCATGGGGAGTCTCCTTTCTATATGATAAAAACTGGTTTAATCGTCAGTTATTATTTTACAGGCGGAGCTCCTTTTTGCATTTTCAAACATCATTATTTGTAAGTGTTTTTACAGCTATGCAACGCTAGTGGGTACCAATTTTTATGTACAATGTAATTTGTTTCTGATAAGCTAAAGTAGTTACCTAGGGTAATTGTTATCTACGCTAACTATTTAAGAGGAGTGTTACTCATAAATACATATCGAACGTTTTTTCAACAATTCATGTTATTGTACCGGCGCTTTGAGCATCACCTTAACGTTCAACTAAGTAAGTATGGTCTTTACAGAGCGCAATGGTCTACTTTGTTCTACATATACAATAATGGCTCAGGAACACTCGTTGAGATTTCCAATTATCAAAGCGTAGAAAAACCTACCGTTACAAGGACCATACAACGTTTGGAGGAGATGGGTTATATTAGCCATGCTCCAAGCAAAGACAAACGAGAAAAAAGGATGCAGCTAACAGAGCTTGGGGAAAAAGTGTATATAGATATCCGTGCTACCATTGATCAATTCGAACAAGTTATTTTAAAAGGAATCTCAGAAGAAGAACAACTTGAGACAATCAGAATTATGGAAGAAATACAGAATAATTTGAGAGAATAAGGGGATAGCGTTTTGAATCAATCTAAACAAAAACTGTGGACAAAGGATTTTTTGATTGTGTCCTCTGCCAATTTCTTATTAATGCTAATCTTTTATTTATTAATGGTGACGATCGCCGTATATGCAGTCACGGAGTTAGGTGCTTCTACAAGTGATGCCGGACTCATTACAGGTGTTTTTATTGTTGGGACTTTATTTGGAAGGCTCTATATCGGACGTGTCATTGATATAATCGGACGCAAGAAAACCTTGATAATCGGGTTAGTCCTGTTCACTTTGACAACAGCATTGTATTTCATAAATCTAGGCGTTCCTTTCCTGTTGTTTAACCGGTTAATCCACGGGATGTCACTTGGGATGGCGAGTACGGCAGCCGGCACCATTGTGGCACAGATTATCCCAGCAAGACGAAGGGGAGAAGGGATTGGCTACTTCAGCATGAGTGCGACACTGGCTACCGCGATTGGACCCTTTATAGGGCTTTATATGAGCCGGGTTACGAGCTTCCAAATGATCTTTACTTTCTGTCTTATTTTAGGAGTCATTTCTTTAATTGTTGCATTCTTCGTACATGTACCGAAACTTGAAGTAACTAAAGTGAAAGAATCCAAAAAATTCAAGTTCTCGAATTTCATTGAACCCAAAGCGTTACCTATCGCATTCATCACATTGATGGTTTCTTTTTGCTACTCTAGCATCCTTTCGTTCATCAATTTCTATGCCATCGAAATTGATTTAGTAGAAACTGCAAGCTTTTTCTTCGTTGTCTATGCAGTCGTGATTCTATTATCCCGTCCATTCACGGGCCGCTTAATGGATAATAAAGGTGCCAATTTCGTGATGTATCCCGCTTTCATCCTCTTTGCAGCTGGAATGTTATTACTAAGTTCAGTTGGTACGGGGGCTACATTACTTATAGCAGGTGGCCTGATTGGCCTTGGGTTCGGTAATATGCAATCAAGCACCCAAGCCATCGCTGTTAAATTAACGTCACCACATCGATTAGGTCTTGCCACATCGACATTCTTCATTGCCCTTGATGCTGGCCTTGGTTTTGGACCATTCTTATTGGGCTTCGTCATACCAGTTACGGGTTACAGAATGTTATTTGTCATTTTAGCCTTTGTCATTTTGGGGACTGCCGTATTGTACTATTTCTTGCATGGTAAAAAAGAAAGTGCAGAAAGAAGAACTCTCACATAGGAACCAAATTTGATTACGCAAAAAAAGGAGCTTGCCTAAGCAAACTCCTTTTCAAAAGATTAAAGTCGATTACGCTTATTCAAAGGATCATTCAAAGGATCGGTCAAAGGATTGTCATTTAAATCACTTCGCTCAAATCGCTTCGCTTCCAATGGATCAATGACCGTTTCGTCATGTGCATCCAGCAGATTATCCGTCCGGTCGATATCCGCTTCTTCACGACGCACGCTTTCACTGACCGTTTCCGTGTCATGGACTTCGCGCTTGCCAACGATGATTTCTTCGCTGACGATAGGACGTTTTGTCACTTCAACTCGTTCTTCCATGACGGGAATATGAATGTTTTCGCCATCATCAAAGACTTCGCCGGCAGCAGTCTCGTCGGTTACAGCGCGCCGCTCAATATACACTTCTTCCCGCGTCACGGGCACTTCAACTGTTTGTATATCTTCTACAACATGCTTAGTGACGTTCACTTCGCCCGCCTGATAGCGTTCTTTGTCGACATTGAGCTTCTCTTCATGCAGTTGCAGACTTTCTTCTCGTTCTGCATCCATTGCTCTATTTGTATGTTCATAATCATCAACGACAAGATTTGAGCCGATGTTCGGATCTGTATACCCGGCTTGGTATTCCGTCTCAGGATTTCCATAGAGATTTCCGTATTCACGGTCTACGTAAAGCAAGATTCCGCCAGCTTTGACTTCATTGAAATAGCGGTTGGATTCATCTTCGCTGAACCCCATGTTAGTAAATGCGCCTTTGACGGGTTCATCTCCGCTGAGGAAAGCCATGAATTTGTCCATCCAATTGCCTTCCGGTGTGCGAAGGTCGACATCTGTTTGCCCACGGACAATCGATAATCGATCCGCATCATTTGTCACAATATAAATATCATTATCCGAATACCCCTGTGTTTTTAAATCGCCAATCTTATTCAAAACCTCGGTTTCATTTTGGAATGTACCTACAAACTTTTTGTCAGCCATATCAATTTTCCTCCTAAGATTTTTATTATTTTAATAGTGTTGGTGCTAGTAAGTGAAATACCCTGCTATCAAATAATAAAACATCTACGTAGATTCAGATAAAAAATGACAGGTGCCTATTAATGAACAGATTGGTTTCAACAAAAGCTGCGAAGTGTCTAACGAACTCGGCCAAATGTCCAACTAAATCCAGAAAGTGTTCAACAAAAGTGATAGATATCTGGGAATCAGGCTGGCAATCTAGTGTTTTTATCCAGACGTGAGAATCGTTCTTTTTTGTTCGAAGCACTATACTCTTTGAATAATAAAATCTCTAGTTATATTTTCATAATTAGAGAGCTGAAAATTTGAATAGCAAAACTCTTTTGGGTAGCGACAATGGAGCAGGCGCGCAATATTATTAATGTTTAAAAATTCTCATAAGTAAAAGACACAATAAAATAATATATAGAAATAATGAACACTAAATATTCGGAATAGTGAAAGTTTTTATTGACCTGGGATACAGTATGTCATATGATTTACATGAAAGGAGAGGGAATTAAATCGAGAAAATTGATAGAACCCTTATTAGAGAGAGTGTCTTTACGCAGCTGAGGAAGAAAATTCTTTCTCAAGAATTTAAACCGGGAGATAAGTTAAACGAAAAGGATTTGGCAAATCAATTAGGAATAAGTCGAACCCCAGTAAGAGAAGCTTTACATAAATTAGAGCTTGAGGGTCTAGTAGAGATATTTCCAAGACGGTTTTGTTTAGTGAAAGGTGTGACATTTGAATGTATCCATGAAATTCATTTAATACGTTCTCATCTGGAGCCGATTGCAGCATATTATGCTGTTGATAATTTAACGGATTCTGATTTGGTAGAGTTATCACAGATTTTAGCGAAATCATCGTCTTTTGCATTAAATAATGAAATAGATAACTTAGTAAAAACGAATAATGAGTTCCATAAGAAGATTAATGAAGCTTCCAATCTTCCTAGAATTGTTACGATTATAGAAAATATGAATGACTATATAGAGTTTTTTAGATATTCATTCATGTTAAGACCTGAACTTGTTAATAGATCTCTAGAGGAACATGAAAATATATTAAAGGCATTACAAAATAGGGATAAAGAAGAAGTGAAGAAATTACTCACTAAACATTTGGAGGGTATTACTGAGTATGAAGAAGTGATATTGGATGACATGAAAGAAAGAAAAAATTTGTCGATAAAAGATAACTGAAAGGAGTAGTATGTCGCCCTTATAGTTGATATCAATAGCCGTTAATCATTCCATTCGTAATGTCAAACTACAAAACTAATAGTCTGAAAATTATGTAATATATTAGAAAAGGGGTATTTTATATGAACTTTACAAATCTAGTACAAACAATTGACACTCACACATTTGGAGAGCCAACAAGAATAGTTAATGGTGGATTAATGAAGTTAAAAGGGAAAACAGTAGCAGAACAACGTGATTATATGGCTGAAAACATGGATTGGTTTCGAAAATCTCTAATACAAGAACCACGGGGACATCGAGATATGTTTGGTGCAATACTCTTACCGCCGGTTACTGAAGGTGTAGACTTCGGAGTAATTTACATGGACAATACAAATTATTTAAATATGTGTGGCCATGCAACTATCGGTGTAGCAACAGCAATTATAGAAACCGGATTAATACAAACTACAGGATCTGAAACTGAACTAGTTTTGGAAACACCAGCTGGCCTAGTTTACCCAAGGGTTAAAACTGATAATAATCGGGTGGTTTCAGTTACATTTAAAAACGTTCCGGGGTTCCTTGAGAAACAAGATGTTGTAATTAATGCTGGGGATTTGGGAGAAATAAATTTAGATATTAGCTTCGGTGGTAACTATTTTGCTTGGGTTGATATTGATCAATTAGGTGAAAAGCTGCATATCTCAAATTCGTCTAAAATAAAGGAAATGGCAAAAGTCATAAAAACGGAAGTTAATAAAGTCATAAAAGTGCAACATCCTACAAAACCTTATATTAACTACATTGATATCGTCACCTTCTATGGGAAGCCTACAATTCCTGGTGCGACCTATAAAAACGTCCATATTTTTAGTGATAACCAAGCAGATCGATCTCCTGGTGGCACAGGTACAACTGCAATGGTTTCAAGATTGATTGGTCGTGGAGAGCTTGAGATAGATGAAGAAATTGTAATTGAGGGATTTGTAGGAGGTACATTTACTGGAAAAGGAGTAGAGGTAGTTAAGATTGGTGAAAAAGAAGCTTATGTAACAGAAGTTACTGGTTCAGCGTTCATTTCTGGATTTAACAATATTCTTATTGATCCTAATGATCCGTTTAAGCATGGGTTTATGGTTGATTAAGTAAAATTAGAATTATAATCATAATCATAAAATGTAATCGCTTACATCTAGTGAGTTTTTATTTGTGAAATTAGACAAGTGGAATTTACTATCTACTGTGTACTAGATAGCATGAATCATTTTCACTTAAAAAGTTGGAATTGATGAACTTACCAATTTGCATGAATTATTTCGAATTGAAATAATTCATGCCTTTGTCATAATAAATTCGGGAAAGTCTCGGTTTTCAAAAGATTATGGGATTTGAAGACTAATAAATATATATATTATATTTAAGGTTTCATAGAATAGCATGCAAAAAAGAGTTTGGCGATAGTTTTCAAATTGTAAAATAAGATTGCAGTCTCACGAAATTGTGTACAACTTACTCAATCGAATAGAGTAGAGGAGAGTACTCATGAACAAAAAGTATTTAATTTTTCTACTGTTTCCAGCGATTCTAGTATTATTGGGTTTTTTTATACTTCCATTAATTGTTGTTTTTAATAACTCGATTATGGATGTTAATGGAAGTTTAACATTTCAACAATATCTTTTGTATTTCAAAGACCCACATTATTTAAATATTACGTTGAGGTCTATAAAAATATCTTTATTGGCTACAGGAATCACCTTAATTGTAGGATACTTTATCGCATTTTTCACCACAAAGTTTATAAAGAATAAAAAACTAAAGCGTGTTGCTTATATACTAATTATTTCTCCATTGTTTACGAGTGCAGTAGTAAGGTCATTTGGTTGGATGGTTATATTGGGCAACAACGGATTTATTAACAAAACTCTGATTAGTATTGGAATCATCTCAAAGCCTTTAAAACTTTTGTATAACGAGACTGGAATCATAATAGGTTTAGTATATATTTTAGCCCCCTTTATGATTCTGTCTATAACGACTGTTTTAGAGAACATAGATAAGAGTCTTGAAGAGGCTGCTTTGGATTTAGGATTAGGTCCTATCAAGACATTTTTGAAAGTAACACTTCCACTAACAGTACCTGGAATTTTGGCTGGAAGTGTAATGGTGTTTTCTTTAGCTATCAGTGCGTATGTTACCCCTGCTATGCTTTCTGGAGGCAGAGTTCAACTGATTGCCACCGTTATTTATGAACAGATGATGCTAACTTTTAATTATCAGTTTGGATCAGCAGTTGCTTTTGCTGTGCTAATCTTTAGTTTCTTAATTATTGGATTAAATCATTATTTGCTGAAATCCGATTGGATTGAGGAGGGGAGACGTTGATTTCTAAAATAATCATGTGGACGATTGGTAGCTTCCTTTTTCTATTTTTAGCTTTACCTTTGGTGGTACTAATCAATGTTTCATTTACTGAACTAAACTTTTTATCCTTTCCGGGTGAGGGATTTACTTTGAAATGGTATCAGAAGCTTCTTGAGGATGAATCTTACATAGATTCCTTTCTATATAGTTTCAAGCTTTCCGGTATTGCTACCCTTTGTGCGATATTGATAGGTATTCCAGCATCTTATGGATTGGCTAGAAATAACTTTAGGGGTAAAGGGATTCTGATGGGTATTATCTTATCCCCACTTTTGTTGCCTCAAATCTTTTTAGGCCTAGCGTTACTTCAATTTTTTTACCACTTCACGAGTAATCCACAGAACATGGTGACTTTAGTGGCAGCTCATATTGTTATTACATTGCCTTACGTAGTTCGGACCTGTGTGAATAGTTTGATTGGAATTAGTCCATATATTGAAGAAGCAGGAAGGGATTTAGGGGCTGGAGCAGGAAAAACCTTTTTCTTTATTACGTTGCCACTCATGAAATCTAGCATAATTGCCGGTACCTTGTTTGCTTTTGCAGTATCTTGGATTAACGTTGAGGTTACGATATTCTTAACTGCTGCTGATCAAATGGCACTACCGGTTAAAATGTTTAACTATGTGCAATATAATATTGATCCGATGATAGCTGCAGTTTCTGCAGTAACAATTTACATTGCATTTATCTTGATTCTAATAATTGATATGTTAGTAGGAATTGAGAATGTTGCTTCAAAATAAACAATATGAGGAGGGATTTTATGAAAAGGTCACGTGTAATTACAATTATTATCATAGCTTTTCTTGTTATAGCAGCTGGATGTGGAAAACCAGTTCAACCTGATAGTAAGCAATCAAAATCCAATATAGATGAAAAAGAAATTACTATTGCTATATTCGGCGGTGAATGGGGCGAGGCTATAAAGAATAATATAGTTAAACCTTTTGAACAAGAAACGGGCATTAAGGTAAAGATTATTGAAGGAAATTCAACGACAACTTATTCCCGTCTATTACAGGAAAAAGGCTCATCTACCATTGATTTAGCTTTAATGGACTCCGGGATTTCCGAACTTTCATACAAAGAAGGAATTCTAGACAATATTGATAATGAAAAAATTAAAGAAAAGGAATCTCTATATCCAGAAGCATTTCACGGTGAAGGCAATGATATATTTGGCATCGCGCTTGGATACTGGGGATTAGGAATAGTGTATAACACGGACTTAATCAAAAATCCACCTAAATCATGGGATGATCTTTGGAAAGATGAGTATAAAGGGAAAGTAACAATTCCTACACCTGCTACTACTGGAGGATTTCCTCTATTAATGCAAGTATCTGAACTTGTAGGTGAAGAAAAAGGTAATGTTGAAGAAGGCCTTGGACGCCTAGGAGAGTTGGAAGTGGTTGCCTACTTTGATAGCTCAGGAACAGCTACTAATTTATATCAAAGCGGAGAAGCAGCGGTTGGAGCACACTATGGAGGACCTGCATATGTCATGAAAGATCAAGGCTTACCAATTGAGTTTGTTATACCGGAAGAAGGAGTTTTAGGCGCAGGTAGCTTTTGGCATATTGTAAAAGGAACGGAAAAATCTGATCAGATATATTCCTTCTTAAACTATGCTACCACTAAGAGTGCACAGGAAGGAATTGCTAAGGAATTATACTTGGCACCAATTCACAAGGAAGTTGAACTGGACGACAAAACACTTGAAAGGATGCCTTATGGAAAGAATGGATCACTAAAGGATATAAACATGCCGGATTATAAGTTAATAAATGAAAATAGGGATGAATGGACAGAACTTTGGAATAGGAAAATGGGAATCTAGGGGAGGGAGAATCATGTTAGGAGTAGAGTTAGAGAAAAACGATACCTCAGTTGAAGTCGAAGAAGGTATCAGTATTATTGAATTTAATGGGGTCACAAAAAGATATGCCCAAGCAACTGCAGTAGATAATATCTCCCTAACTATTAAGGAGGGAGAATTTCTTTCACTTCTCGGGCCGAGCGGATGTGGAAAAACAACTACTCTAAGAATGATTGGTGGTTTTGAGTTGCCAAGTCAAGGTAGTATAAAAATTAATGGAAAAGAAGCAGGTAAATTACCGCCTAACCTTCGCCCCGTTAATACTGTTTTTCAAAACTATGCTTTGTTCCCTCATTTGAATATCTACGATAATATATCTTTTGGATTAAAACAAAAAAAACTTTCGAAGTCTCAAATAGCTAATGAAACAAACGAAATTATTGATATTATGGGGCTAGAAGACCATAAAAATAAATATCCAAAACTTCTATCAGGTGGTCAGCAACAAAGGGTTGCATTAGCAAGGGCTTTAGTTAATAAACCAAGAGTATTACTTTTAGATGAACCATTAGGAGCACTAGATTTAAAGTTAAGAAAGAAAATGCAATTCGAATTAAAAAAGCTTCATGAACAATTTAAAATTACGTTCATCTACGTTACACATGATCAAGAGGAGGCATTGATCATGTCAGATAGAATTGCAGTTATGAACCAAGGGAGAATTGAACAAATTGATACTCCGCAGGAAATTTATAATAATCCGAGTACCCTATTTGTAGCCAACTTTATTGGCGACACAAATATAATAGATGTGAATTTATTGACAGATAAAAATAGAAATAATTTACTGAACGAGTTTCCACAAATTAGAAATACAAATAAAAAGCTTGTAATTAGACCTGAATATTTGAATTTAAGAGAAGACATCATTCAAGAAAATAATATTTCGTTAGAAGTTGAATTGAAAAATATACATTATGTAGGCTCAAAAAGAGTTATTGAGTGTATATCTGGTACTCAGGAGATTGTTGTGAATTTATTTGCCGAAGACTATTTAAATCAATTAAATGGTAGTATTTTCTTGAGTGTTAGAAAAGATTTAGTGGGGATAATTTAATTTCAGATACCTGTACGGGATAAAATTCAAAACGGAGTAAGCGTCAAATTTGACGCTTACTCCGTTTTGAATTTTATCAGATCTAGTGCGGTTAGGTTTCATCAATTAGACCAGTAGTCATAGGCTTCTTAGGGTGGATAGTGTCAGGGAAGTCTTTGCGTCAAAAATAACTACATCGCCAGAACCAAAAATGTTGAAAGGAACATTCCAAATTACGTACTTCTCGTCATCAATAGTAAACTCAGAGCCGTCCAACCAACTCAGTCAACCGTCCAACCAACTCCCAAAACCATCCAACAGAAAGCCAAAGAATGCACTTCAGGTACGCTGTTCGTGAAAAAAGTCGGAGTATACGCTACAATTTGATAATAATACAACCAAAATCAGCTGTTTGGCTGTTTGTATAACTAACTTGTTTGAGTTGCTTGTCTTTGTTTGATGCACAAGCACTATTTTTAAGTCGGTGTATCGTTTCTTGAATAAAATAATTTAGTTTTTGTGAAAAGTTTGGGATAGGGTTTAGGTTGGTAACATTGATTTGATCAATATTGCATACATTTATATATGAAAACTTTAAGTAGAGGTATTGATGGTATGAATGAGAAGTTAATGATAAATGCCGATGCAAGTTATCGGTTGGCGGAGCAGAAGGCTGCTGATTATTTTAAATCACTTTCTGAACAGCTCGTGCAAAAAACGTATGTCCCTGTTTTGATAAAAGACATACAGTCTTGGAAACAGAACCACATTCATCCTTTCCCTTTGCTATCTATTTTTTCGAGCAGAAAGGGAAAAACTGGTTCAGAGGGGTATCACACTTATATCCAATGGCTGAATTACACAGGTAAACTAGATAATTACTTGGATCGGAGCATTTCCTATATTTACATGCGCGACTTGGGTAAAGCGTTAAACTCGCCGGATACACAATCCAGGGTTCAACGTACGGTTGATAGCTTGAAAAATCACCTAATTGATTCCAATCCGAAAAATCCTGGAAGCAATTTGGAGATGTTTAGCATGGCTGGAATGTATCGGCTCGCCCAGAAGGAAGGCGTTGAATCCAGCATGATCTGGGTGATGGACAAAATAAAGTCTGTATCCGCCCATATTCCAGAGGGAATGGATGCTGAGGAAGCCAAGCGGAAACTTATCAAAATTATAGCGGGGGTCATCCTGCATGTGACCGAAGAAATGGACGCTGAGATTACACCTGAAGAACGTACTCGGAAGCTTCATGAGGCAATTAGGCTTGGGTATTCTTATGGGCTGACGTATCCACTTATTGACGATCTACTCGATGCCAGTGTTTTATCAAGTGAAGAGAAAAAACGTTATTCCGAATTAATTCGGTCCACACTTATCACAGGAACTGTTCCTGAATTGGATAAGTGGACGGGGAAAAACGCCGAACTCATCCGGTTTGCTCATTCGGAACTCCGAGATGCATTTGAGTATATTAAAGGCCAACAGCTGCCAGAGACAAGAAAAAGTTTTTTCGAGCAGTCCTACGTGTTTTTTAATTCCCAGGAAGTGGATCGTGTAAAGGATCTATCTAATGCGAATTACACCAATGAAGAACTTTATATCCCTGTCATTTTAAAATCTTCTTCTTCACGATTGATTACCCGTTCAGTCATAAGTGCTCCTGAAGACGCGGGCTTCCATAACCGAACATTTTTATATGGGATTTACAACCAGTTGGCGGATGATTTTGCGGATATGTTTGATGACTTAGGTGAAGGTAGCGTCACACCTTATACCTATTATATGAAATATCATGATACACGCGCGGATCTCATAAATCCCTTTGAATTGTACTGGACGGTCATCTTCAATTTGATCCACAATGTCTATGACTCAGATAGCAAGACGCGTGAGGTGATACTGGGTCGTGCCATCAACGGGCTGAAACGATTTAAAAAGCGAATGGGCACTAAAAAGTACAATGCGGTTATGAAGTTATTTGCTTCGGGAAATCCTTCATTCAATCGTGTCATTCAACATATGGTGCGAAAAGCGGATGATGTGGATTTCTTTGATAAACTGCTGCGCGATCATATGATTACGAATCTAAAAAGTGAACGGGAAGAGCAGGAGTCCTTTTTAGATACGATCGAAACTGTACGCAACCAAATCAATGACGTATTGCCTATTCCTGAAATAGGGAATGCCTCTTTGATGAAAGAACCAATCATCGATGCGGCAAATTACAGTCTTGCAGGTGACGGAAAGCGACTCAGGCCAATCATGACTTGGGTTATGGGTGTGAACGGATATGGGCTAAATGAGTCGTCAATCGTGCCACTTCTGAAATCATTGGAATATATGCATACGGCATCCCTTATTTTTGACGATATGCCATCCCAGGATAATGCGCCCACGCGGAGAGGACGTCCAACCCTACATCAGGTATATGACAGTGCCACAGCTGAATTAACTGGACTTTTCCTGACTCAAAAAGCGGTAGAAGAACAAACCTCACTTGACGAGTACGACCCGGAAACTGTGCTACGCTTGATTAGATATTCGTCCCAAATCGTAGCGGATATTTGTAGGGGACAGGCGATGGACTTGAATTCCAGAGGGAAACAATTGACGTTTGAACAATTGAATGAGATGTGCTTTTATAAGACCGGAATCGCATTTGAAGCTTCTCTCATCATGCCTGCCATTCTCGCCCACGCAACGGAGTTGGAAATGGAAGCATTGAAAAAATTCGCCCGTCATGCCGGCATTGCGTTTCAGATTAAAGACGACCTGCTGGATGTGGAAGGCGATCAGAATATACTCGGAAAACCCATTGGAAAAGATATAGAAAACAACAATACGACATTTGTATCCATCCTAGGTGCGGTCGGTGCCAGAAAAGCGATGTGGGATCATTATTGTTCTGCGATGGAAACACTGCAAGAAATCCCACGCAATACAACTTTTTTGAAGCATTTCTTGAATTATATCGTGAACCGAGATCATTGAGTTTATTAGCGTTCGTAAGCGAATAGAATACCTGAGTCACGCGCCTTCTGTATAGGAAGGCGCGTGACTTTTTTAGTGTGTGCGATGTTTCGCTAACTGGAGAGTAGATACGTAACTGCGTCCCGACTTTTTTTATCGACAAGTGATGGGTTATGCTCAGCCAATCTCGTTACATAACTGCCATGAGATATAACATATGAAATACAAAAATCACCCAAAATTCGCAGTTTCAACAATCGGGAAGTAGTGAATTTTACTAGTTCTAAACATACAGTAATGAAGAAAAATTCAAAGTCACTACGAGTAGTTCAAAATGCACATATGGTCTGTAATGCTTATGAACTCTTCTTTCGTTAAAAGGTATGAGATTGTAACTGTTTTAATATTTATGGAAGGGATTGGTAAGTAAGGAAGGGAATACCCCTTAAGTAGTCAAAATTTTCAGGGGATAGGAGTGTGCTCTTGTGAGGATGAAAAAGAAGTTTAGGATTGTCATGCTGACTGCTTTATTCGTTACATCTAGCATAAATGGTATGCCTGGACATGTGTTTGAGTCGGGGATTGCGGTTGCAGCATCGGAAAAAGGGCAAAGCAATGCGGCTTTCGATCAAAAGGTCATTGCTCGAATTAGCGCGGAAAACTTGTATACAGATGCGGCTTTTTTAAGTGAAACGATTGGTCCACGTGTGGCGGGAACCGAGGAAGAAAAATACACGGCAAACTTTCTAAAGGAACGTCTTCTATCTTACGGGTATGAAATTGAGGTACAAGAATTCAGCATTCCGGATAAGACGATAGGCCATTTACAAACTGCTAATGGTGATGAAGTGCTGATTACCATTCCCGCAGGTTCAGCGGCTACAGCAGATGAAGGATTGACTGCTCAGCTTTATGATGCGGGTTTAGGGCATACGGCTAATTTCAATGCGGAATCCGCAGGGAAAATTGCATTAATATCGAGGGGTGAAATAACATTCCAGCAGAAAGTGGAGAATGCCTATGCAGCTGGCGCAGTTGCTGTGCTGATTTACAACAATGTTGAGCAGGCTAGCCCTTTGAATCCATCCATTAGCGATAATGCGCCAATTCCGGTTGGTGGAATCACAAAATTGAGCGGTGAAGCTTTACGGGAAGATATCTTGTTGAAAAATGAAACTGTCACACTAAACGTGAAGCTTTTAGGGAATATGACTTCACAAAACATTATTGCAAAGCGTACCCCGAAAAAGAATGGCAAACACGATATTGTACATGTATCTGCACATTACGATAGTGTTCCATTTGCACCGGGTGCAAGCGATAATGCATCAGGGACGGCTGTTGCATTGGAAATCGCGCGTGTATTAAAAAGTTATCCAATTGAAAAGGAATTAAGAATTGCTTTTGTAGGTGCTGAAGAAATCGGTTTGGTCGGTTCCAGCTATTATGTCAGCCAATTGACCGCGGATGAAATCGGTCGCAGTATTGGTAACTTTAACATGGATATGGTCGGAACTTCGTGGGAAAATGCAACGGCAATTTATATGAACACGGTTGATGGCAATTCGAATCTAGTTTCACAGACGGCTACTGAGACTGCAGCAAGAATCGCCACACCTTCCGAGTTAATTCTTTATCAAAGAGGGGCATCTGATCATGTTTCGTTCCATGATGCAGGGATTGCGGCAGTGAACTTCATTCGCCGTGAACCAGGCACCGCCAACTTGGAGCCTTACTATCATACTCCGCAAGACACGATTGAGTACATCAGTAGGGAAAGGCTTAAAGAAGCCGGAGATCTAGTCGGTGCCTCTGTTTATAAATTGATTGGGAAATGAGATGGAAACAGTGCTGGTGACAGACGTATAAAAGAAAGGGATTTTAAGTACATTTGAGTCGATTTCATAATAGAGGGTTTTGTATTAAAATCCGAACCAGGTTGATTTCCACTCCAGGCGGACGCTTTCCGCGGGCACGGCTTCAGCCTCCTCGTCACTGCGTTCCTGCGGGGTCTTCAGCCAGGGAAGAGTGAACTTCTTTCTCTTCCTAGCTGTTCCCGCTGGAGTCGCCGCCTTCCGTTACAATCAACGGAACCCATCCAAGCAAAAGAATATTTGATTACGAAATTTCGTTAATGTTAGGATTTTCATTTAAAATAAGCAAATATAAAATTGATACATCTATTAAGAAAAATAGAAACAGGGAGAGGATTTTATTGAAAAAAGTCGGAATTAATCAAAGTAGGACGAAGAAAACATTACTAACGTTTACGCTAGCTGGAATGATGGTACTAAGCTCCTCACCGTTTGCATTAGCAATCGCTGCACCTGTTAAACAAGCGCCGATTAGTTACACGGTCGCTGGAGAAAATGGGGGATCTGGTGCTGCGCATGATAATAAAGTTGTAAAAAGGGTCGAAGCACAAAGAGCGGTTGAACATGTCAAATACTTGTCAGAGAGTATCGGTCCAAGACCCGGCGGACTAGAGGCTGAAAAACAAGCCGCCGATTATGTAGCGAATACATTAAAAAGCTATGGATATGACATTGAGTATCAATATTTCCCTGTTGCGGATCAATTAATAGCGGACGTTTCGTTTGCCGATGGATCTGTATGGCAAATGGGAGCGGCCGCGAATGGCGTAGTAAGTGATGTGCCAGTGAATTCAGAAGTTATCTATGTAGAGGATGGAACAAAGGCAAGTGACTTTCCAGAGAATACTGCAGGGAAGGTCGTATTAGTGAAGCAGGCAAGTTCAACTGCTAACTACCGTTTGCAAGTCGAGAATGCCATAAATGCAGGTGCAGAGGGTGTCATTATTCATAGTGTTGTGGGTGGGCGTGGAAACTATGGATCGACATTTAATCCAAACCTGACAAAAGTAGTTGATATTCCAGTGTTCGGGGCAGCTTATATCCAGGGTGAATGGTTAAAAGAACGGTTGGCTAAAGGAACCGTCACGATTAGATTAACTGCAAAACGCCATTCGAACTTACAATCTGTGAATGTGATTGGAACGAAAAAAGCGAAGAGTAAAAATGGGGATGGAAAAGAAGTGTTGTTAAGTGCACATATGGATAGTGTTGTTGGTGCACCTGGGGCGAATGATAACGCATCTGGCGTAGGCTTAATGCTTGAGTTAGCACGCGTTTTCAAAGGATATAACACAGACAAAGACCTCAAGTTTATTGCCTTTGGATCAGAAGAACGGGGCTTGCTAGGGGCGAGGCATTATGTGGATCAATTAACTCCAGCTGAAAGAGCTAATATCGAAGTCGTCTTTAATCCGGATATGGTTGCAACAAAATACGAAGCGGCTACAAACCTTTACGCGATGACTGTAGATGGCAGTACGAATCTTGCAACTAACGCGACTGTAGCGGCGGGTGCTCGGTTAGGTAATTCTGATATTTTACCAGGGAAATTTGGATCTAGTGACCATGTTCCTTTCCATAATGCAGGTATTCCTGCAGCACTGTTTATTTGGATGGGGATCGATAGCTGGGACCCACTAGTTTACCATATTGAAAAAGTGTATCACACGCCACAAGATACAATAGCTGACAATATCTCCGTTGAACGTATGCAATCTGCTTTAGAAATTATCGGAGCGGGTGTGTTCGATGTCGTGCGCAAAGATGTACCGGGGTTGAATAGGTAAGTAGATTTATTGGCAGGAAAAGGTTCAGTGAAAATGACAAAGGGGAGTGTTTGTTTTATGAAGAAAAAAGTTATGAGTACGGTTGGCATCCTGACGCTATGCGCAAGTCTCGCAATGCCTGCATATGCGGCAGAAAATCCGGACAATCTAGAATCGCATCATAACAATTCAATCTCGGGATTCACGGATTATGGTGAGATGCAAAAGACGCTTCAGCAAATTGAGAAATCGAGCAAGGGGAATGTCGTTGTAGAAGTCGTCGGTCAATCCAATAGAGGCCGTGATATTTACAAAGCGACCATTGGGACAGGCAAGAAGGTTATCCTCATTGAGAGCGAAATTCATGGGAATGAAAAGACTGGGACTGAAGCGGTCCTCAATTTACTCAAATCAATAGGATCCAGTAATTCACCTGAAGCAAAGAAGATTCGCGATGAAGTAACACTTGTCTTTCTACCGAAAATGAATCCTGATGCGTCAGAGATGGATAAAAGACGGAACGATATGACTTGGCAAGAGGTACTTGCGAGCTTCCCACAGTTAAGTGAAGCAACTCCTGCTTGGAACTATTTGAACCGTGGCATTAGCCAAATGTATGACTATAGTAAAAATCCTGGCTTTGACGTCAATCGAGACTTCAATCCGGATTTAAACTATGTCCCTCAGGCAAAAGACTTTCCAGGTAACTCTAGTTCACCAGGCTGGTTTATCACACCTGAAGCGCAAACCGTACGCGATGTATACAAATCGTTACAAGAGGAGTATGGAAAAGTAGATGTTTTCGTCGACCTGCATCATCAAGGAATGTATTATGTCGAAGGTACTGCTGACGAAGTAACATTATCCTTATCAGCACAATTTGTTCCGGACCCGAATACTTCGGCGGGCGCAAAATATGCGCAGTATAAAGAAGCTTACAATTATGATTTCTCAAGACAGTTGAACCTTGCTGCCTATAATGAATTACAGTCATACGGCAATTCACCGTTCAAGAATATTACGCTTTATTCGCAGGGACTCGATCTTCCTGGGACGGCACTAGGCACATTCGCTTTGAATGGCAGCGGCACTGTACTCTTTGAAGTAACTGGCCAAACACAGAATATGGGGCAAAAGAAAAAAGGACAACTCGTAAAAGCCGTTGAAAGGGGTCTTAGCGGTATTATTCACGCAGTTGCTGACGGATCTGTCGAAAATTTAAACCCTGAGGACTACGAGAAAATTCCATTGACTGCTTACAGGCCTACGAACTGAAGCGGAAAATTGTAATCGTAAACAATACAACGTTTAAGAAAAGGGAGAGAAGTAAATGAAAAAATCAATACTCGCAATTTCACTTGCAGGAGCAATGGTACTAAGCGCATCACCGTTTGCATCACCTATTGCAGAAGCTGTAGGAAACGGGCCTAACTATGGTGGTAATGAAACAATAAATACATCCATCCTACACACGTATGACGAAATGGTGGAAAATCTAAAGAAGCAGGAAGCCAAACAAAAGGATATGCAGCTTGAAGTGATTGGTCAAAGCGTTAAAGGAAGGGATTTGTATTTGGTAAAATACATGAAAAATCCTGAAAATCCAACGATTCTTTTCCTTACGCAGCAGCATGGGAACGAGCAGCTGACGACGGAAGGGACACTTGAGTTCATCAAACATATTGGTACAGGCAAGATGAAAGGTGTCACTGACGGAGTGAATATCTTGATTGTACCAATGCTCAATGCAGACGGCGCAATGGGAGATGTCGACTTTTCCCTAGATGATTACATCGCTAGCGGAGGACGCAATTTAACGCGTTACAATGCGCTAGGGGTGGATTTGAACCGGGATCACGTAACGAAAAATCAACCTGAAACGAAAGCGCTTCATGACAATGTTATGCGTGCCTACGACATTGACTATATGATTGATTTGCACCACCAAGGCACCCAAAGTGAGCGTGATGGAGAACTAGTGTCGGGCTCCATTCTTTACCCGACAACACCGAATGTCAGTCCAGATGTATTACTGAAGTCAAAACAGCTTGGTGCAGTGGTATTTGATGCAGTCGATTCAACAGGTTGGGGCCATCTAGGTAAATACAATGGGGGATCAGCCGAAACCATTAGCCGCAATGGAATCGCGGTGGAATATGGTATTTCTACGCTTCTGTTTGAAATGCGCGGCATGTCGGATCACTCTGCTGAGTCTGCCATTCTGGGACAGAAAAGCAATGGCTACTTGATTAAGCAGACAATCACGACGCTTGATGCAACGGTGCGTGCGATAGCAGACCGTTCTATCGAAGACCAGGACATTCGTTTCTGGGATACACTGGCTACACAGCAAACACGTTCTTCTGAAGAGTAGATAATGAGTAGGTCGTCACTTTCGGTAATTACGGCATGCATAGTATAAGAATAAATCCCCCCTTCATGGTATTTTGATATGGAGGGGGATCCTTTTGTTTCTTTTATGCACTACATTTTATTACATAAAGTAAAAGGGGAAGCGGCCAAATAAAAAATGGTTACTTTCCTCGTTTAATCTGTATTCAGAGCCTAGAGGGGGGGAATAGTCCCTTAAGGTTTTGATTTTTGCTATAATGATGGATAAGCTAAAATTATCTAATTAACAGAGGAGCGGAATATGGAAAACAACGTCTTTGAACAGATGGCAAAAAGATATGATACAGAGTTTAGAATTGAATTGGCTAAAGTTGTAGTGAAGGAAGTAAGACCTGTATTACGAAATAGTAAATCATTATCTTTAATCGACTATGGGAGTGGTACGGGGCTAGTTGGTTTGGAATTATCAGATCTGGTAGATTCTGTATTGTTGGTGGATTCATCAGAGCAAATGTTGGAAGTTGCGAAAGCTAAAATTGCGCACAAAGGAATTACCAATGCCAAAGTACTTCATTCAGATTTCACTCAAGAAACTACTGAACTTAAGGCAGACATCGTTTTAATGTCGCTCGTTCTTCTTCATATATTAGATACTCCAAAAATTTTGCAAGGCTTGTTCAACATTTTAAACAAGGGCGGCAAGCTCATTATTATTGATTTTGATAAAAACGATAAAATAAATCATCCGAAAGTCCATAACGGTTTTTCACATGAAGAACTGAAAAAAGGATTAGCCGAAATTGGATTTAAATCAATTGAAATGAAGACATTTCATCATGGAAATGATATCTTTATGAATCAAGATGCGTCGATGTTTATATCCAGTAGTATCAAGTGATTTTGGTTTCTTAGTTCACACAAACTCTAAAAGAACCATTCATATCAAGGGTTTAGGTCTCGTTTATTCCCTCTTGATGTGATTGGTTCTTTGTTTATTTTTGGCTAGTTTGGCTTTCTGGTGGAAAATAAAGGCGATCCATCGAGTTTGCTATTTTTAGTTGTCGAATGAAAGAGGAATACGTATGAAAAATAACGAATACAGAACTATGCTCTTAATCAGCTTCCGTGAAATTAAAACACCAAACTTGGCAAAAATAGCAGTAAGTAGTTAAAACAATTAGGGGGAAACGAATATGACAGAAACAAATAAACAGTTGTCACAAGAACAACGTGAGGAACTCCTCGCAACATTGCAAACTCGGTTTGAGAAAAATAGGAACCGCCATGAAGGTGTTGAATGGGCTACAGTACAAGCTAAGCTCGAAGCGAATCCTGAAAAACTATGGTCTCTCAATGAAATGGAAGCAACTGAAGGGGAACCAGATGTTGTTGGCTATGATGAAAAGACTAGCGAATACATTTTTTGTGATTGTTCCGTAGAAAGTCCCAAAGGTCGCAGAAGTGTTTGTTACGACCTTAAAGCACTCGAATCAAGGAAAAAACACAAACCAGAAAATAACGCTATGGATATGGCGACTGCCATGGGTATTGAAATTTTAACGGAAGAACAATATCGGGACCTGCAGAAAATTATGAATTTCGATATGAAAACGTCGAGCTGGGTGCAAACACCTGCCAATATTAGAAATCTCGGCGGGGCTCTCTTTTGTGATCTTCGCTACGACACTGTCTTTCTGTACCACAATGGAGCAGATTCCTACTATGCTGCAAGGGGCTTCCGTGGCTTGCTGAGGGTCTAATTCTTAGCTGAAATCGAATTTGGTTTTCATCAGAAAATTAAATGGAAACGATAGGGTCTATTTCCATGTTTCATATGGCATTTAAGAATACGATGCACTGAATTACTAGAGCAAAACAAAAAGAAGAAGGAACAGATCCCTCTTCATTTATACTTTTCAAGCTAATAAATGTATTACTGGAACAACAGTTACGCTTTTCATATAGTAAGTGAAGACGATTTTCACTAACGAGAAGAAATGAGGTGATTGTATGTTAGAAAAGCTTAGAAAAGTTAATATGAAAACGGCTGTAAATATGGGGATCTGTTTTTACTCTTTGACATTCTTAATACAATTTCTTATTATTAGCGGGATTATTCCATTTACATGGATAAACGGTGGAAGGTCAGAATCCTTAGCAACTCAACTGCCAATATCTATTTCCAATATTATCATTTCTATCATAGGATTAGTTTTCACGCTAATTGTTGGCAGAAATAAGATATACAAATACAAAAGAGGAATAACCGTTATGTGTTGGTTTTTTGTAGTACTCTGGTCTTTTGGATTCATACAACAATTGTTAGGAACGCCTTTTGAAAAAATGGTTATGTCGTTAATATTGCTTCTTGGTGTCATCTCAAATATGCGAATGGCGATCGAAAAGAGATCCGCAATAAAAACTAGCATTAAAACATGAACCAATGGGATTACGTGTTAATATTATGCTGGGAGAAAATTGATTTATAAAAGTGGAAATCCTACTGGGAAATTCAATCATTGGTGGTGTGATTCTCATTGAAAACGATTCAAAAGATGTATGACCATTTAAATTGGGCTAACCAACGTATCCTTGAAACATTGCAAAGTATTGAAGGTGGAAATCAAGAGGTTAAAAGTTTATTTTCTCATATTCTGTTTGGAGAAAGAATTTGGATTGCCAGATTACAGGGGATGGACAGTTCACAATTGCCGGTCTGGGAAGACGTCGATATTGAGCTCTGTGCAGAACTTGTCATGCGCAATGAAGTGAGTTTTAAAGAGTATCTTACTGACTTAGCAGAACCTGATATAGATAAATTAATACTCTATACCAACAGTAAAGGAACGGAGTTTAAGCATTCTGCAAGGGATATTTTGACTCATGTAGCATTGCATGGTCAGTACCATCGAGGACAGATTAATTCACGGCTTCGAGCAGATGGTTTTGAACCAGTTAATATTGACTTTATTAAATTTGTGAGATAAATGTATTCGAGGTGGCCTCGTTAGTGGAACCTAGTTCATGACATGTGTCTAGCTTCCACTAATAAGTGCAAAGTAGGCATTTTTGCTCTTCAACAAAAGGGGAAATGGCGTTGCGCATACCAAGAAATTCACACTACCTAGACAACAAGTTGTCGATCGAAGGTCCTGATTCAACACAAAGAAATTTCATTTTTTCTTTTTCTTTTTAGCCGCGAAAATTGCGATAAATGTACCTGAGAAAACAGTTATCCATAAAAACAAATCCACTTTTCCAGCTCCATTCGTTAGTCTGAAAAGCCTTTTAGCTTTGCTCAAGATGTATTTTCTCGAAGGGTAGATTGGAAACTACTTAGAAGAATAGACTCACTAATATATTGCTAGGATTGATAGAAAAATACATATTAGTGCTAAAGTAAATAAAATAAAGGAATTCTTAAAATTCCTTCTCATTTTGATTCCATAAGCAAAAAAAAAGATAGCAGCGGCTAATTTGGAACAACTTTGAAAGTAAGCATTACTCGAGAAAAATGAACTACTAAAAATTACTGAAGTGAGCAAAGTTGTCGAGATTAGTATTTTAAACCACAAAGGCTCGTTTAGGAATTGTTTAAGTGCAAACTTTATCCTCTGCATAATTGTATAAATCCCTTCCGAGGAATTTTCTTGATTATATATATCGTATGTTTGTCGATGCGAATTAGCCATGAGAGCAAAATCCAAGCTATATAACATAACAGCTCTAAAATACAAAACAGTGTGAAGCATTTGCCTCACACTGCTTTTTTAAATTATTTTATCTTTTGACAACTTCATCGATTTCGTTTCGCTCACAAATGTGGAACCTAAAAGCAATGCACCACCTAGCATTTGAACAAATGTCATCTGCTCTTGCAAGATAATAGCAGAAATCAGTAATGATGTGATTGGATCTGCGTAGCTTAGTGCAGCGATGCTTTGCCCTTTTAATTTCTGCATACCTGAGAAGAATAACAAGAATCCAATACCTGTATGTACAATCCCTATGATTAAAATAAATGGAATGGAGGAGCTCGATACTTCCAAAATTCCGAATCCCTCCGTAAAGAGTACATATGGGATAAGAAGTATTGTCGCCGTTCCAAGTTGAAGTAATGTCGTTTCTAACCCATCCATATTTTTGATGAATTTATTAAGTAGCATCAATGAAGCATATAATACAGCTGCCATTAATCCATAACCAATCCCAATTAAATCATCCATTCCAGACGTGCTAATCCCAACATTACCAACAATGAATAACATCCCTAGCATGGCTATACCAATGCAGATTATTTTCTTAGCGGATAATTTTTCTTTGAGGGCAAGTGGTGAAAGAATCAGGACAATCACAGGTGCAAAATAGTAACTTAATGTTGCGTTGGAAATGGTCGTATGCTTGAATGCCTGGAAAAAGAAAATCCAATTCCCCCCGAGTGCAATACTCGAAAATATTAATACGAAAGCATTTACTTTAACCACAGCCCATGAAATTCTCTTCTTCATGATGAACAGGACTACCGTTAAGAATATACCGCCAATTAAACCACGTAATAAAGCGATCTCACTCGAAGATAAATCAATGTATCTTACAAATACACCAATTGTACCGAAGAGGATCATTGATAGTAAGAACTGAATTTTAGATTTCATGGTCTACTCCTTCGAATCTGCGAAAAGCTTATAGCTCGCAGATTCTTATTCTGTTATTCATGTAAGTTCGTAGCTAGAGTAAACGATGGTGACGGTGATGTTGAAAATGTCATATTAATTCCCTCCGTTTCTGAATGAACTCATTATACTGAATTAAATCACATTCGACTACCGGGTTGTTTTACTGAAACAACAATAATGCCTTTCTTATTCGCTCACTAGGCAGTTCAGTGAAGTAGCAGGTTTTTACTAGTAGTTCATAGAAGTAGTTATTGAACGAATAATTTTGACCTTTTAAAATAAAAAGTGAGGTGTTAAAAGTAATGATGAAAATAGTACCCCCTAAGCCTTTTTTCTATAAAGGTGGAGAGAGAGCTGTATTACTCTTACATTCATTTACAAGCAATCCCACTGATGTGAAAAAGTTGGCGAAGTATTTACAAAATGAAAATTACTCTTGTTCTGCACCGTTATACAGTGGACATGGTCAAACAGCGGAAGAGCTTCTCACATATAGACCGTCAGATTGGTGGCAAGATGTACTAAACGGTTATCAGTTGTTAAAGGGTGAAGGTTTTGAAAAAATAGCTGTAATTGGTCTTTCACTTGGTGGTGTGTTTGCATTAAAAGTGGGTCAAGAGTTGGAGGTAAATGGCGTTGTTACAATGTCGGTTCCTATACGTAGAGAAGCTACTTTTCTTCAAAAGCGTGTCTTTCATTATGCAAAAAGATACAAACAACTTGAAGGAAAAAATGAAGAACAAATAAGTTTAGAAATGAAACATCTTCAAAATATGTCTATCGATTCATTAGTTAAGTTCCAACAGCTAATTGATAAAACGATGGATAAATTAGCACATTTAAAATCACCAATTCGTATTATGTATGGTGAATTAGATGAACCCTTGTATAAAGAGAGTGCAGAAGTAATTTTTCAAAGCATCGAGACAAATCAAAAAACAATGAAGGGGTATCCGAACTCTAAACATTTAATGACATTAGATCCGGACATCAACGATGTGAACAAAGATATTCTTACATTCTTAAACGATTTAACTTGGTAGCTTTACTTCAAAAAGGAGTAATCGAATTTCATGATTAAATTATTTAACTTAAATAAATGAAACAGGGGTGCTATATTACATGATTACACCTATCTTTCGAATTTTTGATATTGAAAAAGCGAACTCATTTTACATAAATTACTTAGGTTTTGAAATGGATTGGAAACACCAGTATTCGGAAAATATGCCTGTTTATTTTCAAGTATCTTTAAATGATATTGTTTTGCATCTATCTGAACATCATGGTGATTCCTCTCCAGGTAGTACAATTCGAATTAAAATAAATGACTTAGAAAATTTCCATTCTTCATTATCGAAAAAGGAATATGCATACTCTAAACCAGCTATTGAAAAAACACTCTGGGATACAATTGAATTAACAGTTATCGATCCTTTCTCAAACAGAATTATATTTTACGAAGAAACGGAGTGATGAATAAATGAGCAATTTTGAAGACATTTTACATAAAAAGCTTATTCTTTCTAGGCCGATAAGTAAAGATGAAGCAAAAAAATTGAACCTGGCAAATACCCATTTCAGAGATGAAGAAGAAAACTCCCTTCCAAAACAATGGTTTTGTAGTATTGATATAGAGGAATGTGAAGATGTAGAAATATTTGTGCAAGGGAATATGGAAAAGCCATATGAAGAATTTATTGAAATGGCGGGAAAAATACTAGACGATTTACATCAGCATCTTAGCCGTGCATTAAAATATTTGAAGGAATTCTTTCCTACTCAAGAAGTGGATGACTATGATTTATCCACAATATCATTTGGAGAGATGGTTAATTTTGATGAGTATCTCTTTAGAGGCTTTACAATCGCTTTTATTCATGGAGATTATCCTTATGCATTTCAGTATAAAGTAAAATTCAAAGAAAATGGATGGCCTATTGGTTTTGAAGGTGGTCCACTTTAGGAAGCACAGATCAGAAAGTTTGCCTTTCTTATTCAACAATCTGGTGCTTTAGTTGAACAACAGGGGCTTCTTAGGGACTCTTTTTTCTTATTGAACTAACGCAGCAGTTTAGTTGAACACGGAAAACTAATTATTTACTAGAATAAGTATCAGTAACGACTTTATGAACTAGGAATTGTAAGGGGGATGTTATGTACAGGTTATTTGGACTTTTAATAATTAGTTTATCATTGCTGACAGTCTCAATTGTATTGCAAGTTGCTATGGCAGCAGAGCAAGAGTTGCATACTATTTCTGTTTGGCTAATTTTAATTGTTTTAATCTTGGGTATTTTATTGTTAATTCCTAAAAGTATGAGCCAAAACACTGAAGAGGTATTTGTGTCAGACGAAGAAATAGAGGCAGAATTACTAAATTCTAATCATAAAAATAAATGAAATCGAAGGATGTACTGTTCTGGTGAGGTCTATGAATTTTTTTTGAGAATTAAACAAACGTGGCAGCATTTCTGTAATAAGTTTGTGAACAAATGTACATAAACTAACGGGTGCTTTACTTCAAGAAGGAGTAAAGCCTTTTTTCTTATTGAACTAAAGGGGCAGGTTAGTTCAATAAAGCAATGAGTTATTTAGGCGAATTATAGAGGGGGATTTTGAATGGATTGGTTATGGGCATGGTTTGCATTTTCCCTTGCTGCTGGAGCGTTTTATAACTCCTCTGAGGTTAAAAAAGAGAATGAAAAGTTGAGAGAAAGAATTGAAAAATTAGAAGAAGAAGTATATAAATAATTTTATCTAACAGGGGCTTTCATTGATAATCATGGATTGCTTAGACAGCCCTTTTTTCTTGTTCAACTAAAGGGCAGAATTATTTGATAAGAACCCCAAATTAATTTTGGTATAAAAAATGTATAGGTAAAAAAGTACTTTTGTCATTTAGAGAACCAGGGAGGGTGAAAATAATATTAGATAAATTAAAAGCATTACCTGAAAAGGTGACATTTGCTATAGGCTTAACTTTAATATTAACTATTGGATTATTGTTATTCTTCTATTCACTTTTGTTCCCTATTGGTATTTGGACTGCGATGATTATAGAGGGCATTGTTTTTGGTATTGCTATATTATTTATATTGAGTGCGGCTGACAAAAGACATTCACGCACTGGTAAGAAAAAATAACTCTTTATTCATTTGTACTTATTGCACTAACGGGTGCTTTATTTCAAGGGAGTAAAGCCTTTTTTCTTATTGAACTAAAGGGGCAGTTTAGTTTAAGAGTGTTGTCTAACTTGTGTTCAACAATCTGGACCATATTGTCGAGAGTGCTTTCAAAAGGGGGATGGGGATATGAAGGTAGTGGTTTATAATTCCTTGGTGATTATCGGTGCAATCATCAGTCTTATATTTGCAACAATTTTAGGTATATACGGTCAAGATATATCTTATTATTTGAATAACCGTAACCCGACAATTGAATTAACAACAGTTATAACTATCGTAACTTTCCTTAGTATTGGATTGTATATAATTACTCCTTTTTTAGTATTTAAATTCCTGAAACTAAAAAAGGTATATCTAATTGCGTGTATTATTATCTGTGCCCTTATTGGACTTCCAATCTCTTTGTTCTCATTTTTTGTTTTGGCGATGTGGATGGGTTAATTTTTTGCATTAACAGGCACGATTGTTTAATAAGCCTCTTTGTTCTTATTAAACTAACGGGTGCTTTACTTGAAGATCGAAAATGTACTGCTATTTATATATATCAGGGGGTGGAAAGGTTGGATTTATTTTTTTATATTGTATTAATTATTGTTTTTTCTCTTATCTATTATGGATATGTTAAGAAAAAAGATACTGATTTAAAAATGAAAGAATTAGAGCTAGAAGAAAAAAAGGTAGAATTGGAAATGAAAAAGTTAGAATTTAGTAAAGATTGTAAAAAACAAGACGAAAATTGAAAGTTTTATTTGAAAATGCAATAGCCTTACGAATTCGGTAACTGCTCAGCTATTCAACGAAACCTTGTTCAACTAACGGACAGTTTAAGTCAATAACAAAAATACCAAATCTAATGTGGAATTTGGTTAAGGATAGGTGGGGAAATTGATGGAAATATATCAAGCGACGATTGAGGATTTAGAAGGTGTGTCAAATCTATTTAATTTGTATCGGATGTTTTATGAACAGGAATCAGATTTAGAAGGCGCTGAAAATTACATAAAAGAACGTATAGAAGGCAAGGAATCCATTATATTTGTCGTCAAAAACAAACAAAAGTATGTAGGATTTACGCAGCTTTATCCTATCTTTTCATCCATATCTATGAAAAGGGCTTGGATACTAAATGACTTATATGTAGATGTAGAGGCCAGAAAACAAGGAGTTGGAGAAATACTATTACACAAAGCTAGATCTTTCGCTGTCGAATCAGGCGCTAAAAGTATTAGTCTGAGTACAGCACCAGATAACGATTATGCCCAAAGGCTATATGAAAAAAATGGATATATTCGGGATTCACAATATTATCATTATGAATTGAGTCTGAAATAGTCTATTCCAACATTGGGCTAACTAGTGCTTTGAAAGCTCTTTTTAATTTTCAACTAAAGGGCAGTTTAGTGGAACAAGAATATTGTCTTACAACAAGGATATACTACCTGAAATTAGGTAGGTGATTAGATGAAAAAAATATCATTAATATGTGTACTATTACTATTAAGTCTAACAACGTTGTTATATATAACTTGGGAAAAACCAACAAAAGTAAAGGCCATAAACAAAGAGAAGCAACAATTATTAAAAGCCGTTTCAGAGCCGTGTAGTCTAATATTGGAACCTGTTGATAAAAGTCTGACGAATGCTAAGGGCGTTGCATTAATCTATAAAGTGCAATTAAACCCACCAAGTTTTGCGAGAACTAATATAAGTATTCTTGCTGTTCATCTTCCCAAACCATCTACTTATGGTGACTTCGATAGCTATGAAGGCTTTGCGTCTATTCCCAAAGTAATAAGTTGGCGTTTTAAGCTTTATGCAACCCCAGAGGATAATGGTCCAAGCTGGGCTGGACGATTTGATTTAATTACAGCAGAAATGAAGAATGTCGAAGTTCAGGTACGCCTCTCAAATTCCAAAACAGGACAGTTAGGACCAAGTGTTCTAACAAACAGTATTAGCAACTGTAAATAGTTAATGCAAAGTAACGGGTGCTTTACTTCAAGAATGGAGTAAAGCTTTTTTTCTTGTCCAACTAACGAGTGCGATTGATATCGAATTCTGATTCCGAATGATAATGGTGATAGTTATAAAATGATTGAAATTCCGATATAATATCATGAAGAAATAAAGAAGGATATTACATAAAGACATTTATGTTGCGGGAGAAATATTTAACAACGTCATTTGAGTTAAAGCTTATGTAAAGATGTAATAAAAAAATTTAATAAACGGAGCTTGAGGTGAAGTTGTGTATATTTTAGATCAAACAAACGAATGGGATGCCGATTTACCTGAGTTCGATGTGCGAAATGACGAAGTTGAAAGTCAGCGGAAAATGCTTTTTGATTATTTTATTATGAAGGCCTCTACTGTGGATATATTAGTATACCGAGGCTTAAATGAAGAGAAGATGATAAAGCAAATGAAGAAGCTATTTAAAAATAAGCGAGTAAAAACAGATCATCATGGTAAATGCTACAAGTTCTTTTTAGATGACGTAACAAGAAGTTGGATTTCAGCAAATAATATAAGTGAATGTACAAGCGTTGTATATGATGAAAATGGCAAAGCGATTGCGGATTTTAATAGACATGTGTCCTTTTATGAAAAAGTGCCTGTGCCATGTAGTGTGTTGTCGGTGAAAGAGCTACCAATTCAACATGATATCTATATTCGTGAAAATGATAGAGAGTGTGATGTAGATTTACAAGAACAGGCTAAATCGTATTATATTAGTACGGACTATGATTGCATAGAAAAACTTGCTTTTGATACAATTGAAAACCTTTATGTTTATCCATTGTCTATTTATATTGAAACGCACGATGGAGAGCAGCATCAAATGCAAAAGGATTGGGCAAAGTATGCTGTAGAATATATAGACTCCGGACAGCGTGTGTTTACCCTCTCTTCAAAAGGAATGTATCATGCGGAAGTCCCAGGCTTCTTTTTAACAGTAAAAAATACCGATGAATTAAAAGTTGTGTTCGAAGAGCTATTTTACTTAGCCTATCAAAACGACACATTCATCGTGTCTCAAAATAAGATGGATATCCGAACTGGCCGTAATCGAATTTTCAAATCAGGTGATGAAATGGTTTTAACGTTCGATCATGATGCACAAGGGATTGTCCTATACACTGCACTAAATTTCGAAAAAATAAAGAACTATCTTACCAGCTATATGATTACGCACATACAACAAGAGAGTTAGGAAACTAACTCTCTTCTTAAATACCTTACAAAAGGGAGAGTGAAGGTTGAGTATGAATCAATTATATTTGTCATTAAGTAAAGCAGGTTTGATGTTTAAGGGTGAAACAGATCAAGGAGTGGTTGATTTCATTCTATTTGAAACCCACGAGAATGGAAATACAACATCAGTGGATGTGAATACTTTCGAAACGCTTTTCGAGGGTGTAAAAGGGAATCCGACCTATGAAGCTTTGTCAGGATCTCATACTTTTATATTGGGGGATACGCAATACACCATGACTGCCGAAGAAATGGGTTATCAAAAGTATTTCGATCAATGGAAAGAACAAGGAGTGTTTAAATAACGAGTGCTTTGCTACTTAGACGGCTCTTTTTCTTGTTCAACTAAAGGAGCTGGATTGCTGAATATCAAAGTTTCGGTAAAATATGCAACATTCTCCTTTCAGGTAGAAATGATGAGTAGAATGCACGCACAATCAGAAATGCAGGTATCTTATTATTATGGTAATCATCCGTTTGTTAATACTAGAATTTGAATAAAGGATATTACAAATTAACAGGAACATAGGAGGTATGAAAATTGAGGATTCGAAGAATGGATCATGTGGGGGTAATCGTAAATGATCTCTCAGCCGCTAAAGAGTTTTTTCTCGATTTTGGACTTGAGGTTAAAGGGGAATGGGAAATGGAAGGAGAGTTGATGGGATATGCAGTTGGGCTTAATGATGCTAAAGTTGCGTGTGTAGGATTGGGGACGCCAGAAGGTAAGACATGGATAGAGCTAATCAAATTTTATACGCCGTCAGATGAAAAAGATATTCAGCAAACCTTTGCAAATACACTGGGTATCCGACATATTGCATTTACTGTGGAAGATATTGAAGCTGTTGTTGCCAAATTGAAAAAGAAGGGCACGGAAATCTTTAGTGAGATACAGCAATATGAAGAAAGTTATAAATTATGTTATGTTCGTGGTCCAGAGGGAATTATTTTGGAGTTGGCTGAGGAAATCAAATAAGTAATATTAGTTAAAATGAAAGTACGACTCTTTGTTACTTTAAACTTTTAGTTTGTGAAGAAATGTATATCAACTAACGGTTGCGTTAGTTGAAGAGTGTTGTTTATCTTGTGTTCAAAAACCGGGTGGAAAAATACAAGGGTGGGGTTAGTATGCTTTTACTTTGGTATGCTTCATTTTTGCCATCAATTATCACATTAGCATTCGGGGTTACTAGACGCTCTTGGCTTTTCTAACGAAAGGAGAAGGGAGTAGTACAAATGAAAAAATATATTAATAAAGGAAATATAAAGTTTTTTCTATTAGGATGTTTAACATATTTTATAATTTCAACGATAATAGAACTAATCAGATAAGGATTCACTAAGATTGAAATGATGAATAGATAAAAAAATATTGAGGTAACGGGTGCGCCAGTTGAAAATCATCGAGTTGGTAATGTAGCTCTTTTTTCTCATTGAACTAACGGGCCAGGTTAGTTTAATAAGAGAGGTCAAATCTTTATTCTGAAGGATAGTCACCTTCTTTAAAGATGAAGAAAACGCACATTTTAATAGGTTAAAATTGTGCGTTCGGTGTATTTTTTAGCTAATAATTATACAGTAAGGACAACTTTACCTTGAGCGTGACCTTCCTGAAAATATTTGAATGCCTCAGATACTTCACTTAACTTATACCGTTTGTCAATTACTGGTTTTACTTTGCCAGTCTCGAGTAATTCTTTTATATGGATTAAGTCTTTTTGGTTTGCTCTCTGTAAAAGGTTACTTATTTTCTTACTTCCAGTCATTGAAATAAAAGGTCCAAGAACTAACGTTTGAAACATTTGGGATTCGGCTCCACCTACGTGAACAAAATGCCCATTTGGTTTTAATACACGTTTATAAGCTGAAATGGAATTAGACCCGTTAACACCAAGGATCAAATCATAACGCTCTTTTTTTTGTGTGAAATCCTCTTTTGTATAATCAATGATGTGGTCTGCTCCTATTGAATGCACTATTTCTAAATGTCTTGTACTACATATACCTGTTACTTCAGCCCCAAAAGATTTGGCTATTTGTACCGCGAAAGTACCGACGCCTCCAGATGCCCCATAAATTAATACCTTCTGTCCTGCCTTAATCTTTCCTTTATCACGTAGTCCCTGTAAGGCTGTCACACTTGCCATAGGTGTGGCAGCAGCTTCCTCGAAGGAGATGTTGGTTGGCTTTAAAGCTAATGCAAATTCCGGGACAGACACATATTCAGCAAAACCACCCCAGCCACAAGAAGAGAGGTCACCGAATACCTCGTCACCTGGTTGAAACTGCTTCACATTCTTGCCAACAGCTTCGACTATACCCGCTATGTCACCTCCGGGGATAGCGTATTTTGGTCTCAGAAGCCCGAAAGCAAAACGAGCTAAGAACGGTTTGCCTTTCAAAAGAACCAAGTTACTAAAGTTCAAAGATGCTGCATGAACTTTTACCAATACTAGATTCTCTAAAAGCAAAGGCTTTTCCATCTCTTGTGATTTAAGTACGTCAGGTGATCCATATTTGTTACAAACGATAGCTATCATAAAATCCCCCCAATTTTCTTAGATGTATTTACAAAAACATAAAAGTCCCATAACAAAAGATAGTAAAGTGTTATTATTAATATGGAATGATGAATCAAAATATTCGAAAATTACTTGAAAATGGGAAAGTATTGAACAATAGAAAGTAAAACGTGTGTGAAATTCAAACTTCAACTAACGGATGCTTGACCTTAAGAAGGAGTAAAGCCTTTTTTCTTATTGAACTAAAGGGGCAGTTTAATTTAAATAGGAAATATTGATAGTAATGAAGAATAGAGATACTTAAGGGAGATGTGTCACTAACGATTAAAGGTGAATGTGTTGTAACAAAACAAAATTAAATGGAGGATGGTACAAGTGAGTTTCTTGATTCGTAAAATGATAAAAGAAGATAGGGAAAAAGTTCAAGATGTAGCACACAAAAGCTGGAATGCGACTTATGAAGGGATTATCCCCTCTAAGATACAAGAAAACTTTTTAAACTCAGCATATAGTGATGAAATGATGGAAAAACGTTTAAATGGTTCATTATTACTTGTTGCAGAAGTGAAAAATAGCATCGTTGGTTTTGCTAATTTCTCCCCAGTTAAAAATGAAGGTGAAGTAGAATTAGGTGCAATATATATTTATCCTGAAAATCAAGGAGTGGGAATAGGTACCGCTTTGTTACAAGAAGGGATTAGAATCTTAGAAGGTGTTAGAGAAATCTATATAAACGTAGAAAAGGAAAATAAAATAGGGAAAACTTTTTATGAAGCGAAAGGTTTTAACGCAGTTGAGGAATTTGACGATGATTTTGATAGTCATATTTTAAAAACAGTACGAATGGTTTTAGAAGTTTAGTTATTCAACTATCGGGTGCTTTACTTTAAGATGATTGAGCTGCTTAGAAGCCTCTTTTTTCTGTTCCAACTAAAGCAGCAGGATCCTTCAATAAATTTGCATTAAGCTAAAATACAAGCGTTATATAATAGCTTTTGAAAGAAAGGAAACACAGATGAAAAAGAAAATTATATTTTTTGGAATTGGATTTTTATTAATGGCTCTTTTATTCGCAGGAACGTTTAAGGTTACGAAATTAAGAACCTTTCAATTATTTGGAGGGTTAACATACCAAGTTGAAACGAAAAACAAGGTCATTGCTTTAACGTTTGATGACGGTCCGACAAAGAACGTGAATCAAATTCTGCCTATATTAGATAAATACAAGGCAAGAGCTACTTTTTTTCTTATCGGAAATGATATTGAAAAACACCCTGAAGAAGCAAAAAAATTGGTAGAAGCAGGGTATCAAATTGGAAATCACACCTATTCACACGAAAGAATGGTTTTAAAATCTCCTTCTTTTATTAAAGAGGAAATAGAAAAAACCGATGAGTTGATTAGAAAGTCTGGATATAAGAGCGAAATTGACTTTCGACCTCCCTATGGGAAAAAATTTGTTGGATTACCCTATTATTTAAAGAAGCACAACAGAGAAACGATTATGTGGTCTTTAGAACCGGATACTTATTACACAAGTGCTGATGAAAAAGTAGATTATGTAGTGGATAACATTAAGCCAGGCACGATAATCTTGCTGCATCCAATGTACGATCAAACAGGTGAGGGAATCCAAGTGATTGAAGATATTTTACGAGAACTTACGAAAGAAGGGTATAAATTTGTGACTGTGGATGAACTTCAAGAATTATGATTTAAGTAATGAAATTGATCTATCTTTAGCATTTTCGTTTGGAGAGATACAGTTGGTAAAACAGGGTGATTGTTCTAAAGGTATGTATCGCTTTTACCTTCTTCAAGTGACGGATGCTTTACATAAACTAAGTCAAAATCGTAACGAAGAGGACTATCAGAACATCGTTAATATACAATATGAGGAAAAGGATATGAACTCTCAGCAAATCGCACGAATGATGGAGCGGAACTTAAAAAAGGACAAATAATTAGGCAATAAAACTTTCATTAACTAACCTGCTTTAGTTAAAAATCATAGAGTTGCTTAGGCTGCTCTTTTTTCTTATTGAACTAACGGGGCAGTTTAGTTGAAGATGAGTATCAGAACTTTTATTTGGCATTTGACAAAAAACGAGTAACAAAAAGCCTCTTAAAAGTAAGAGGTTTAAACAATTGCATTTTCATTTATTAAAAGTTGTAGGGCTTCTGCTGATTCTTCAAGATTGTCAGATAACCTGACCGTATTATTTTTAAGATTGGTTATCTCTATAATCTTTGTATGTTTTAAGCATCGTACTGTCATTATTGGTTGTTTATTAGAACTAAATGTATGTGTAATCTCAACATCGTTGTACTTACAAAGAGTTTTAAACATTTTTATTAGACTTTCTTTTGACATTTTAGTGTCTCCTCCCTAATAGTGGAAGAAGACTAAGGAAAGTCTAAAGGTTTCCAAAAATTGTACTCTATTCCATTAAGTATAACATATATATGGTAGCCCATATATGAATCATCTGAATATTAAGGATGAAGTGAGTGATAATAACGAAGACTCTTATTAAACTAACGGGTGCTTTAGTTCAATAAGAAAAGGAGCGTCGTTCAGCGTTTGAATTCCTTCTTGCACTAACGAGGCAGTTAAGTTGAATAAGGATTAGTTTAAAATTTAATCGATGAAGGAGTTTTAAAATGGAGCTAATCTTGATTAGTATCTTCTCAGCTATAATAATATTTACAACGGTTTATTTCATGATTAAAGTATTAAATATTGCCTATAAAAGGGAAGAAATATCGCTTCGAAAATGTAGACTCTTAGTAGCTTCTTCAATCATAATAGGTTTACTCGTAAGTTCGATTTTGCCCTTTGTTTATCAAAAAATAATTGATGCAATTCTCTAAGTACTTTTGTAGCAATTTTATCGAGTAATACCTGTCTAGTGTTGAGCGTATTCTACTAACGGGGCAGGTTTGTTCAATAACAAGTATTGAAAGGAGATCTTTTGTGAGAACTATATGGTTTCCGTTATTATCATCAGTAGGGACAATGGCTCTATTATATTGGATTGGAAATAAATTTAATTTATCTCTTCTTAGGTTTTCAATTGATCTAAATGAACCGTTAGAAAATGGGTTGATTTTTGATGCAAATATTGCAATACTTCCTCTTGCTATCGGCTTAATAGTTGGATTTATTGTGCAACGTATAGTTAAAGTTAAAAGCAAACCAGGTACAATGAAGAGGAAGAGATAAAATGGGATCAATAAAGTCAGATTTTGCTGAAGGTGTTATTCTACTAACGGGTGCTTTACTTGAAGATTGTTGAGCTGCTTAGACGGCTCTTTTTTTGTTCCACTAAAGCAGGAGGTTACATCAATAAGCAAACATGGATTGTTTATAAATTCAGGTTCATTTTTTATGATAAAATATATACTCAAAAACTTAAATGGAGGGAAAGTTATGAAAATAACTCAGCAATGGAATCAAGAAGACAGTGATTTTATTCGTAAAAAGGTAATTGAACACAATCTTTCTAAACTACCGGATGATGTAAAGCACCCAGTCAAAAACATTAGCTTTATCCTTAGAGATGAAGAGGAGAAAATTTTAGGTGGCATTACAGGAACGATTTTTTGGTATCACTTACATATTGATTTCTTATGGGTTGATGAATCTCTAAGAGGTAAAGGATACGGAAAACAGTTATTAGATAATATAGAGGATATTGCAAGAGAAAATAGATGCAAACTCATACAACTAGATACATTTAGCTTTCAAGCACCAAATTTCTATCAAAAATATGGTTATGAAGTAGTTGGTATAATAGAAGAACATCCTAATAAAGATAATCAACAGTATTATCTTTCGAAGAAACTAGTTTATTGAGATACCTTGTTCAACTAACGAGCGCTTTAGTTAAAGAACGAGGGTTTTCTTAGGTAACTCTTTTTCAGGTTTGTTGAATAAACGAGTATGTCCCATTTTTACAAGAATTAGAAGTACCACTCAGGTTAGAATAGAGATGAAGGATATTTAAGAATTAATTCTAATAGGAGGCATATGTATGAATGACAAAATAACAGAAAGTGAGTTTCAAGAGATTATCCGTAGAAGAAGTAACGGTGAGATAACCTTTTCGCAATTCTTAGAAGAACTGTCTCAAAGTGGCATAAATGAATACGAAATAGAAGTTGCTACGGGTCAAGCTACATATAAAGGAGTTCATGCGGAGTTTAAAACAGATTCCCAAGTAAGCTTGGTTATCTCAGATAAATTTAATAGAAATAAGGTAGTTGAGGCAATCTCTAACATCTCACTTCCCTTTTTAGCCTTCTTAAAAGAGATTGCTGAGGGTGGAATTGTAACCTATCGTGTGGACATACCTGAGAAAAAGGTTACTTATATTGGAATCGGAGAAGAAAGTATTGAAGAACAGCTTAAAATTTAAAGAAATTCCAGAAATAGGAGAGTCCTAAAATGAAAAAGAAAATGAACTATTTAATCTTACTGTTAACGACCATCTTTATGGTTGGTTGTACCAACGTAGAAGATACATCCATTTCACAAGTAGAAACAGATACACAAGCAGTAAACACAGTTGAAACAAATAAAAAAAGTGTAAAAGAAGAATCTATCACTACGGCTGTTGAAGAACCAGTAGTAGAGGAAACACCAACCCAACCAAATAAGGAACTGTTCACAGGATATAAACTTATTGAAGTTGATGGTGGTGATTTGTCCGGATATCGTGAGCCTAACGTCGTCGTTGACATTGGTTACGGGGACCGTGAATATTGGGCATTTACTAATGAATACGGGCAACTAGTACGTGTCATTGCCGACGAAGTCATCATGCAAGATGACAGCAATGAAACTGTATTATCGTCTGGCAGATACTATTCTGATGAGGCAAAGGTTCCTGGCGTCGAAAGTGACGTTCTAGATGAAGGACATATAATTGCGGATTCTCTCGGAGGTGTATCGAATGCTTATAATATTACCCCACAAGATAGTACGCTCAACCGACATGGTGATCAAGCTTATATGGAAAACGTGATTCGTAGCACAGGTGGAGCTACTAATTTTGAGGCAATAATCACATATCCGAATACGAAAACGCAGATTCCTTCGAGTTATCAGTATACCTATACTTTAATGGGTAACGAGATCGTTGATATATTTGACAATGTGAACCCTGATGAAGTAAACGCATCGCTCGGTTTAACAGGTAGTGAGCCTTCTGGTTCAACTAGTTCAAACACAAACGGTGATATTGCGAGTGTTGATACAAACGGTAATGGACAGGTGACGATTAAAGAAGCAAAAGTAGCAGGTTTTAGTATGCCAATAACCAGTGATCATTGGTTATTCCCCTATATGCGCGATAATGATAATGACGGTATGGTGGGCGAGTAAGCCCCCTAGAACTTTGAGGCAATATAAATGAACGAAAGAACATTTTTCTCGTTGGTCGATTTATAACAATTTGCAAACGGGTGTCTATACAGATACAACTGAAGTTAATGGTCATATCATCTATAAAATTTGTACCGTGAAAATACAATTATTTTTCACTAACGAGTGCTTTACTTCAAGAAGGAGTAAAGCCTTTTTTCTTATTGAAGTAACAGGGCAGGTTGGTTTAAGAAGATATCTGATAATACGGGGAAATGTTAAATGAAAATAATGGAGTGTGAGTGTAATGATATATTTAGGTCATAAACCCCTAATAAAGGGGGAGAAAGTTGTTCTAAGACCTTTTATAGATGAAGATTTTCCTTACATAGAGGAATGCTTAAAGGATTCAGAAGTAATAAAACTGACAGGGAGCACATCGGATTTTGATAAGGAATCAACTCTCCATTGGTACAATACAAGGAATGACCAAACCGATCGCTTGGATCTGGCGATTGTTGACCAATCCCAAGGTATCTTAGTGGGAGAAGTAGTAGCCAATTTATATGATGAAAAAAATCATAGTATGAATTTTAGGATACTTATTGGACCAAGGGGAAGAAATCGTGGATTAGGAACTGAAGCAACTCAACTCATAATTGATTATCTATTTAAAAATACTACACTTAACCAACTTACTTTAAGTGTTTTTGACTTCAATCCAAGGGCTAAGTATGTATATGAAAAGGTTGGCTTTGTTATAGATAGTATTGATGAAAACGATCTAGAATTTGAAGGAGAATGGATAGATTCCATCAATATGAATTTGACAAAAGAAAATTGGCTGTACAGGGAAAATCCATTAAGAAATTCTTGAACAGACAATAGGGCCATTCTTTAATAATCTCTTATAAAGAAATGCGGGTATTAATGTTAAAATTTTTAAGTGATATTGTGAAAAATGTACTTAAATATCGAGGCAATATAGTATAAGCTAACATAATTTCAGGTATTTGCTTTACGAATTTCGTAAGATTTTAGTTTATTACCAAAAAATTGAGAGAGTGGGAAATTGCAATTATTATAAAGAGAAAAATATTAACTGCTATTCTTAGTAGTTTGTTATTTGCACTTATCTTTTCAGTACTTGGTGGCATTGAAGTGAACCGATTTCTTAATTTATATTTAAATTTATACTATTTAAACCTTATGTTTGTAATTACGTATGGTGTTATTGCTTCCTTGTTTAGTGACTGGCTTAGTAGGAAGGTTTCTAATAGAGCTTTTACTCGTGAAATTACCTCCTTCTTAATTCATTGTTGCTGCGGAGCAGTATTACAAATTTTTGGTCTTGGTTCTGCTATCTTATTCTTTATTATTGATCGTTTATTAAGTAGAGCGAAGATTGG
Organism: Sporosarcina sp. Y1011; assembly: GCF_057669885.1. Lineage (NCBI taxonomy): Bacteria > Bacillati > Bacillota > Bacilli > Caryophanales > Caryophanaceae > Sporosarcina > Sporosarcina sp. Y1011. Next base: position 94,060 of record NZ_JBYHFP010000009.1, read on the forward strand.
ATGGCTGTCAGTAATCATAGCATTATTAATTGTAGTACTGGTATTTATAATTATGATTAATAGGTAGGCAAAATATGCGAATTTAACAGCTAGAGATTGAAATTATACACTAAAAGTAACGAAAGTTTTAGTTGAATAGTAATCTTCGACAACCGGGCGCGATTGTTTTAAAACAAAAGTTAAGCTTTATAAAAGGGGCTGGTAAAACGTGAGTTTTTTAGACATATTAGGTGTTTCTGTAATAGCAACATTAATTATTTTTTCTTATAGAAAATTCAAAGAAAGAACTAGGGAAAGTAATTAATTAAACTAATGGGTGCTTTACTTCAAGAAGGAGTAAAGCTTTTTTTCTTCTTCCACTAACGCAGCAGGTTAGTGGAAGAAGAGGTATTTTTAGAGGCGTGTTGAAGTAGTTAATATATGTAGATAATTCAATTCAACATCTTGTGGGGGGAATTGATTTGAAGAAAATAATCACTTTATTATTTACAATAATGCTTTTAACAGCTTGTTCAGAGACTACGTACAATGATTATAAATTTAGTGGAGAAAGTGAACATTGGGAAGCTGAATACTCCTATAAAGGAACTGAAAAATCGGGAGGAAAAGACGGTTCTTCGAACGAAGATAGCTATGAGTTTAGATTAAAATATAAAGGTTCTTTAGATGAGTTGTCTTCATTACAAAAACTTGAATACTCTTATGAAACTAATAGTAGTGGAGGAGATAGCACTGAAGAGTTCACGGAACCCCCATCAACAGTAACGTTTTCGTCTTCAGGTCGCTCAAAAGGCGGGATAAAGGTAGAGGAAGATGAAGTTATAAAAGTAAATGTAAAATGGGATGACTTTGAAGAGTCATTTGAACTGCATAATAAAAGTAAGTAACTCTGTTGAACTAACGGGTGCTTTAGTGAAAAATAATGGGGTTGCCAGAGGTAACATTATGAAACAGTGCTTTAATAAAGGAGTTGTATAAGATGAATGAAAATAAAGGTGCAGAAATAAAACGCTCTTCAAAAGCAGAAAACATTCTCCCTCAGATCAATAGTAAAACTAAGCTAGGCGACTTACGAAAAATCGCGAAGGACATTAAAAAAGATCACGAACTAGGTATGGAGCTTTGGTCAACCGAAGAGTTTTTGCCCAGACTATTAGCAATCTTAATTATGGACAAAAAACTTCTTTCACAAGATGTGCTAAATAAGCTTGATAAGGATATGCAGACTCACACTTTTGATGAGCGAAATAACTTAATGGATTGGTTAATGGCCAATCAGCTCACAAAAGACAAGAAGAAAATTGCATTGATGGAGTCATGGGAAAATAGTCCTTCTGCTCTTCAAAGGCGAGCTTTCTGGTATTATCAAGGGCGATTGAGATGGACTGGACAAACACCGCCTGATAACACCGCAGACTTGCTATCTGCAATAGAAGCTAATATTACGCAGGAAGAACCGGAAGTTCAATGGGCTATGAATTTCACCGCATGCTGGATAGGCGTTTATGATGAAAATAATCGTGCACGTTGTATTAAACTTGGTGAGAAAACGGGTCTTTACAAAGATGAAATAGTAGCAAAAGGATGTACTCCCAGCTATTTGCCGGAGTTCATTACGATTGAAGTTAACAAACGACATAATAATTAGTTACCTCTGAAAAATTTATTAGAGTTTAATGCGAAAAAATAAAGGAATTCAAAGCCTCAATATGAAAATTGTAATAGGCTTGGACCGGAAAATAAAGAAAACTAGTTAGTGAAATATGCAAGGAAGATGTAAAGGATTAACCCACTATCTCTTTTTGATCTTTAGGGCGCTTATTTTTAAGAAGAACAACTTTCCAGCTGCGCAGTACAACGATACTATTCAATAGAAAAAGATCTTCCACAATCGGACGCTTTTATTAAATAAGAAAGCGTCTTTTTGCATGGACAACTCATTTAAGGGATTAAGTTTATCGAGGTGTAAAAAGGATTGTGAAGTATCGTACTTAAACTAACGGGTGCTTTCGTATTATAAGGTTAACCAGTTTTTACTGGTTGACCTTATT
>NZ_JBYHFP010000010.1:0-94440 GCF_057669885.1 Sporosarcina sp. Y1011
TTCGATTAAATTGTATGGATACCCCAACAAATATTATAGAACCATATTTAATAGTTTCTATTGCAAAGCAAAAAGTCCGTCCCCCGAAAAACGAGGGACGGACTTTTTATGATTAATCTCTGTTCGTAAAGATTAAGAGTAAACGCACCAATTCCATTACTGCAACCGCTGTTGCTGCAACATATGTCATTGCTGCTGCACTCAACACTTTTTTCGCATGTCCTTCTTCTTCATTACGGATGATGCCAAGAGAGACAACCTCATTCATGGCACGGGATGAGGCATTGAATTCCACTGGCAATGTAACAACTTGAAACAGTACTCCGACTGCCAACAGGGCAATACCAATTCCAAGCATGGAATTCATGCTCGAGAAAAACAAACCAATCATAATGAAAACCCATGACGCATTTGAAGTAATATTTGCAACTGGTGCTAAACGGTGACGGAAACGTAGAAATGCATACGCTTCCTTATCCTGTATAGCATGGCCTACTTCGTGGGCAGCAATTGCTGTTCCCGCTACAGATGCTTCATCGAAATTATGTGGTGACAAAGCGACGATTTTCGTTAGTGGGTTATAATGGTCACTCAAAAACCCTTTTGTCTTAACTACTTGCACGTCCTGCAAACCATTATTATCAAGAATGAGTCGGGCAACTTCTGCACCTGTCATTCCTGAAGTTGAACGTATTTTAGAATATTTTTTGTATGTTCTTTTCACTTTGAATTGGGCATAAAGAGGCAATAATATTATTGCGCCTAGGTAAATCCAAAACATAATCAGCTTCCTCCCCTATTTCTCTGTAAGTTCTATTCTATAATGAACTCACTTCAACCGCAACTGATTGCAATTACCATATTACAGCTTTTGTCCTGTTCTTCCACAACCCAAAAGCAAGCATAATACAGGAAATGGATAGCCAGAATGTAAAATAACCGATGTGTTCCATATGTTTCATTAGGTCGTGGTAAATCGGCATCTGTCCATACACATAATCGATGACATCATTATGGAGTGTCCAAATAGCCGCAATCGCAATATGGATGAAAGAAAATCTATACAAAGGACTGTATAACACACCTTGAACTGCCATTCCAAAATGTGATGCAATAAGCATCCAACCCATCAAGCCAATTTCGCCCGTCTCGATAAGCGTCAGGATATTCATGACAACCGCCCAAAGTCCATATTTAACGAGTGTTATTAGCGCAAGTGCTTCAATGAGTTTAAAATTCCTCCCGATAAGCCAGCCGAAGATTGCAAGTGTGAAAAACAAGCTTGCAGTTGGACTGTCCGGTACGAAAACCCAGAACTTCGGCTCCGTGATTTCTAGTTGCCACATATACCAATCATATCCAAAAACTGTGCCAAGTAAGTTTATAAAGAACAGTATCCAAAGAAATGATTTATGAGATAGAACGAGCCAAATTTTCTGTAGTATTAACCTCATAGGTACCTCTCCCAAATTACTTAATATGTATAGAAAAAAAGAGTCAGTTTCCTGACTCTTTTACATTACTCGCTTTTCAAGCCTGAAATAAATTCGGCAAGTACTTGCAAATCTTCATCTGAGCCTTCCCAAGTTCCAGGAGGCATCTCTCCAACGCCATCATGAGCGATATCGATAACTTCCTCAGTAGAAAGGCCGGTATTTACTAACGGCTTACCTAATCCACCTTGGAATGCATCCCCGTGACAACCGATACAGGATGCTCCAGCATAAATCTGATAACCTTCTGATTCAGTGTCAAATTCTACTTCCTCAACAATCGCACCTTGTATTTTTTGTTTTTCCCAGTCATGGTTCACATATGATTCCCAAGTCAAATAGAACAAAGCTGCAAATGCAAGAAGCATAAATGCTGTTGGAAGAGGGCGTTTAAATGGACGTCGTTCCTTTGTCGTATCCATAAACGGTACAAGCATCAATGCGCCGAACGCAAGTCCCGGCATAACAAGTGCACCGATTACATTATATGGGCCAGAAGCAAATTGATACTTCAATAGCTGGTACATTGAAAGGAAGTACCAGTCCGGAACCGGCATGTACATTGTATCCGTTGGATCCGCTTGACGTTCAAGCGGGGACGGGTGAGCTACTGTCAATATTAAATACCCGATAAGGAAAACAGCACCAATCAGCCATTCTTTCAATAGGAAGTTAGGCCAAAAAGCTTCTGTTTTACCCGGATACTCTGAGTAATCCTTCGGGACGTTCGGCATTTTGTTAGTAGCCTTAATGCGCGAATCTCCGACAAATTTCATCCCTTTTCCGCGATGCATATTGTCCCCTCCTTTTTAAAATCGTTGGACCCTATTGATTTTATAGTGGTCCTGAAATACCTTGTCTTCTGATCATGATAAAGTGTGCTGCAAGCAACCCAAGCAAAGCAGCCGGTAAGAAGAATACATGAATCGCGAAGAAGCGTGTTAATGTTTGTGCACCGAGAATCGTCGAATCTCCGGCAAGAAGTACTTTAATCGATTCACCGATGAACGGGACTGAAGCTGCAATTTCTATTCCTACTTTCGTAGCGAACAATGCTTTCATATCCCATGGCAGTAGATATCCTGTGAAACCAAGGCCCAGCATGACCATAAAGATCAAAACTCCGACAACCCAGTTCAGTTCACGTGGTTTCTTATAAGAGCCTGTAAAGAATACACGCAGCGTATGTAGGAACATCATAACGATAACAAGCGACGCTCCCCAGTGGTGCATACCACGCACAATTTCACCGAATGCTACTTCATTTTGAAGGTAATAAACGGATTTCCATGCATTTTCAATGTCCGGTGTGTAATACATTGTAAGGAACATGCCAGAGAGAATCTGGATGACAGTAATAAAAAACGTCAGTCCTCCGAAACAATAGATGAATGCAGAAAAGTGATGTGCAGGGTTTACGTGCTCAGGTACTTCATGGTCAGCGATATCGCGCCAAATCGGGGTGATATCCAACCGTTCGTCAACCCAATCATAAATTTTATTTAGCACTTCGGTCGTACCCCCTTACATTTTTAAACTAATGTGTTTGGTTTTGTTTTTCCGAGATACACGAAACCGCCTTCGACTTTAACGTCAAATACATCAAGTGGCCCGAGTGGTGGCGTTCCTTGTACATTATCACCATTTTTCATATAACGTCCTGCATGGCATGGACAGAAAAATTTGTCTGGATGCTTTTCATCGCCGCCCCAGTTCACCGTACAGCCAAGGTGTTTGCAGACCGGAGAAAGCGCGATGACCGTATCACCATTTTTATAAACCCAAGCAGCGTTCGATACGTCAGATGTATACCAGGCGTCTTTTCGATCTTTGATAGTGAAATCGACACGAACCGGCGTTTCCGTTAGCTCGTCCACTTTTTGCGGAGTCGGAACGAAATCTCCTTCATCTTGCTTCTGCAACACTGGATCAATTGCAAAACGGACCATTGGCATTAACATACCAGAAGCCATGAATCCACCGACACCCATGAGTGTATAGCTCATGAATTGGCGTCTTGACACTTTCTTGCTCATCATTTTCCCTCCTCTTACTTAAAGGTCAGTCCAACGGACATTCTATTGCTAATTGTAATACTAGGACATATCTATGATATATCAATACTAAAAGAAATTCAATCATGCATTCTGAATAGCTGTAAGTTTGTGAACAAATATCGAATTTTACTGTTCTGACCACTTTTCCATGAACCTTGGTAGTACTTGTCGAAGCTGATCTTCAATAATTGATTTTTTAAGTTGTGGGTCCATACTTTCAAGCGGAATCGGCGGTAACCAAATGACTTCGCCTTCGATTTCAATGCTTGTCCAAGCAGAATCAGTCGTTAAGAAAAACACATATTTGAAAGGTGCTAAAGAAAGGTCACGGGTCAATGTTGTAGCCATCTCTGGTAAATTCATCGACTGCGTATAAGTATATGGTGGCATAAGCATCATTCGGCCTTTAAATTGTGTTTCGATAAACGTTGTTAGGTGCATCAGAAACTCGGATGATGATGCACTACTTTTCATGTTGCCTGGCTCTGTATCTACTTTAAGCAAGGGTACAATCAGTGTATCGATATATTCTTTCTGTTGCAAATATGTATCCATATCTTTAGCTGTCCAGTTCATCTCAATAAAACCTCCTTCGGAAATAAGTAAAGAACTCCATCTAGGTGGATGGAGTCATCATTCCTTTGCTATCTTCATGTCATTCAACGTCGCAGATAACGCGATAAACCGCTCCTTGTCATTCGAATCAAGCGCTTCATCCACTCTTTTCATTAGCATATCTACGGTCATTGCAGCGACACTCTCTTCAAGCAATTGTTCCGCAACTTTTCGATCACTTTCACTCACTTGTAGATAGGTTGGAAGAAATGGATTCTCTTCTCTGACGCTCGCATACTCTGGGCAAGAATGACTGTTCGGGAAATTAAGCTGAATATACATTTTGTCATCAGGGTGGAGTCTTAGGTCATGAAATGATTTCTCAGCATCTGCAGTCATTAGATTTCCTTTATAAAAGCGGAACGGGATGCTCTCCGAACCTGTAGTTGAAATCACCATTGCCCGGGGACAGTAATGCGCTTCATCCGTAAAGTGAACGTTTTGTAGAAGGTGCTCATGGCTTAGAAGATAGTTCAAAATCCACACACATTCACGGCGCTTCAATTTGTACCGCTTTAAGAACCAACGTACAAAGTCCTTTTTAGCGGCGACAGGAACCATGGCCGTCATGTCACCCCTCCTCGTCATTTTGTGCTTCTAGGAAAGCTCTCCAATACTCATCAACGGGAACAATTTTAACTATCTCTTTGATAACTTCAAAGGCCTCATCGCGTTTCCCTTCTTCAAGCAGGAATTTTGCATAGTTTCCGAGAAACCCTTGATCATCCTTTAACCCAATATATGCCTTACTATAGGACGCGTATGCATCATCAAATTGTTCTTCACGCTCATACGCATATGCCATAAATGCATCCAATAAAGGGATGTCTATCTGGTCATTTTTCATGTATGAAAGAAGATCTAGCAATTCTTCGTTTTGCTCTCTTTCGTTATACAATGATGCAAGTGTTATAAGTGCTTCACTATATTCAGGGTCGAGAACGAGCGCTTCTTTCAAGTGTCCTTCCGCCTCTTCGGGCAGACCTAGTTTCAGTGCAGATTTCCCCGCCATCAATTGTAGTTCTTTGACAAATTCATCTCTGCGAATTCCAGCTTTAAACATCTCATATGCTCTTCGGTCTTCGCCCACCAACAACAAAGATTGTCCCGCAAGCATATAGGCAGAAAAATAATCAGGATCCATTTCAATCAAATTGTCGAGAAGCGCAACCGACCTTTCAGGATTACCGCTTTGATAGTATGCAAATGCTGCACCGAAAAGCGTATCCGGTAATGCATTATCTTCCAGTAATTCCTCGTAATATGGAATTGCTTCTTCATAAGCCGCACCTGCGCTATACGTTTCAGCCAGTCTAGATAAAATACGAATGCCACCGATTTCATCCATTTCTTCATGTAACTCAAGGTATAACCGAGCTGCCTCTCCATACTTTCCTGAACCTAGAAGTAATTCCGCGTAAGCAAAGCGAATAACTGGCTCATTTGAATCGATTTCGTAAGCTTCCTTAATCTTCGAAAGTGCAGCTTCCGCCATTCCGGACATTTGATAGTAATCGGCTAATGCCAACAGTGCCTGTACATACTCTTCATTATCCGGACTCACATCGGTAAGCAACAGGAGCGCTTCATCCTCTTCGCCAAGCTCAAGTAACGTGCCGGCTCGATCTATCTTCAATTGAGCTTCGTCTGGAAGATGGAAGCGCAATGTTTCGTATAGTTGATCGGCTTCTTCCATGAATCCGTAACTGGCGAACAGTCCCGCTGCTTCATAGAGCAAATCAAAATCGGTCGATTTGTTCAACTGATCAACCGTGCTGCTCAACGCTTCTACTTCTCCTTCTAAGATGTACTGCTCAATCTCTTCTAACTGTCCCATATTTTCACCTGTTCTTTCACGATATATACATTACTCAGTTATCCTTTTTTATTTGTCTGGGTGGCTAGTTTTTCTAGGTTGTCAAAAAAACCTGGATATGAAATGGCTATGCACTCAGGCTCTTCAATTTGAATGGGACCGGATGCAATAAGCGCTGAAATTGCCGCCATCATACCTAGTCTATGGTCACCGTAAGAAGCGAGTGTCCCCCCTGTTAACGGTGTTGGTCCATGGATAATCATTCCATCTTCGGTCGCTTCAACGTTTGCACCAAGCTTGTTCAATTCTGACGAGACTGCGGCAATTCTGTCTGTTTCTTTGACTCTTAGTTCTCCTGCGTCCTTAATTATCGTAATACCTTGCGCCTGCGTAGCCATGAGCGCAATAACAGGCAACTCATCAATCAATCTTGGTATTAAGTCGCCACTGATTTCTGTACCATGTAATTCTGCATAAGTGACCTTGACCGTGCCATACGGTTCTCCGACTCCATCTGTCTCTTCCAAGATTTCAACACTAACACCCATATCCTTAAGTACATCCAGTATGCCTGTTCTTGTAGGATTAAGTCCGACGTTTTTAAATGTGATAGAACTTCCTTGTATCATTCCGGCTGCAGCCATGAAAAATGCGGCAGATGAAATGTCTCCCGGAACAACAACGTCTGTACCCAGGAGCGGATCTCCCCCTGTAACACTAACCTTTGTTCCTTCCACATGAATTGTTGCTCCAAATTGCATTAACATACGCTCGGTATGATCGCGCGAAACAGTCTTTTCTGTAATCGTAGTTGTCCCTTGAGCATTCATGCCAGCAAATATGATTGCCGATTTTACTTGGGCACTTGCAACTGGCATTTCGTAATCAATCGCCGTGAGAGGCCCTCCTTCAATTAAGAGCGGCAGAAGATTGGCGTCTACTTCACCTGCTATGGAGGCGCCCATCGCTGCCAATGGCAATGTTACTCTATTCATGGGGCGCATTGACAAAGATTCGTCTCCCGTCAAAACGGATTTGATATTCGATCCTGCAAGTATTCCCAGTAATAACCTCGCTGTTGTTCCAGAATTACCGGCATAAAGATTATCTATCGGTGTTTTCCAATTTTCCATTCCAGGACTATTCACCGAGACATCCGTACCATTTCTAACAATCTCTACTCCGAGTTGTTGGAAAATGTCAATTGTACGCAAACAATCTTCCCCGTCCAGGAAGCCAGTGATTTGGGTATGACCTTTCGCGATGGAGCCAAGCATTACTGCACGATGTGAGATTGATTTATCTCCCGGAACCGCTATTTCACCCAACATTACTGGTTTATCAAATTCCACTGTTTTCATTCCCACCAAGACCCCCCCTTATACTATGTACATACTATAATCCATTGTTTTGGATAGAGACGATTTTGCGCGTACTCGATCCTCTGCAGTTTGGAAACTGATCACAAGAATTCCGTATACATCCGTCCGTGTTTCGACGATTCGGATATTAGTTATACTAATTCGTTCAATTGCAAGTATTTTTGTGATTTCAGAAATAATGCCGGGGTGATCCGGGATATCTATATGCAAATCAAATGTCATATAGAGTGCGCCTTGCGAAGTTAATGGTAAATCGTCTCTGAACTTTTTAGCTTCCGCAAAATAGGCGTATATTTTTTCCGGATCATTTGACAGTAACATCTCCCGAACATTGCTCATTTCCACAAACCATCCGTCAAGTTGCTGTAATAGCTCTTCCCTATTTTGAGTTGTGATATCCCGCCACATGACAGGGTCAGCAGAAGCAATTCGGGTCAAATCACGGAATCCTCCCGCAGCAAGTTCTTGGACGAACGGCTGGTCTTCTTGTTGAAGTGCAAGCCGTCCAACTAGAGATGAAGCAATCAGATGTGGAAAGTGGCTGACGATAGCCGTCATCCGATCGTGTTCTTCAGCATCGAGTACGACAACCTTTCCTTTCGTCGGTGCTAATAATTTGCGCAGGCGTTCAACTTTTTCTGTATGTGTCCGAGAATCAGGTGTCAATATGTAATAAGCATTTTCAAACAACTGTTCTTTTGCCGCTGAGACACCACTTTTGTGGGAACCCGCCATAGGATGGCCTCCTATAAACGTAATTCCCATTTCGATTAAAGCAGATGCAGTTTTCATAATCGAGCCTTTTATACTGCCTGTATCAGTGATTATGACATCTTCCTTCAATTCCCAGGTAGCTGCCTCCTGTATCATTCCAATCGTTGTATTTACAGGTGTGGCAAAGAATATATAATCTGCGCGCAAGCAGGCTTCTTCAACGGTAGGGGCAATTCTATCAATGATTCCTCTTCGATAGGCTTCTTCCAACGTTTTAGGCGATTGGTCAAACCCCGTCACCTGTATGTCCGATCTTCTTTTTAGGGCTAGACCCAGCGATCCCCCGATCAATCCGAGACCGATAATGGTTACATGTGAACTCATGCGTGAGAACCTTCTACAGACAGCAATGAATCAAATGCAACAAAGAATTTGCTGGTCTGCTCTTCCGTTCCGATTGTCACCCGGACATATCCTGGCGTTCCAAGCGCATTTCCGCTTCGGATGATAAATCCCTGCTGTAACAATTTTTCTGCAGCTTCATCTGCATCGCCCGGTACTTGAATCAGGACGAAATTCGTTTCAGAATCATAGATGTGGATGCCTTTACGTCCAGCATAGTCCTTGAATCGTTCCCTTTGTTGACGATTCAACTCACGACACTTCTCAATGAATGCCGCGTCATCTAATGCCTTTTCAGCAAGCACCACTCCAAACGAGTTATTATTGAACGGGTTTCTCACTTTGTTGAGATTAGTGATGACTTCAGGGTGGCCGATTGCATACCCTACCCTGAATGCTGCTAGACCATATGCTTTCGAAAACGTACGCAACACGATTGCATTAGGATATTGCTCTAGCAACGACACAGAATCCACATGATCAGAAGCTGTCACGTACTCAAAATAGGCTTCGTCAAGAACAACGAGAACAGTTTCAGGAACTTGTTCCAAGAAAGCTTTCAAGTCGGCACTCGGAATGACATTCCCCGTTGGATTGTTAGGATTGCATACCCAAACGACGGTAGTTTTGCTGTCGATTTCATTTAGAAACCCATCAAGATCATGTTGTCCATCAGCTTTTAAAGGAACTTCCCTTATTTCGGCACCTTCAATTTTCGCGCTATGAGCATACTGCGGAAAAGTCGGTGTCGCCATCACTGTATTCACTTCCGGACTGAGGAGTGCCCGTGAAATGATCATCACAATTTCGTCAGAACCGTTTCCGAACAATATTGTATCTTCGGTCACAGAATGTTGTATGGCCAATTTACTTCGCAACGCACTGGCATGGCCATCCGGATAGATTTCATGTTGGATGGTAGCTGTTGCCATGAATTCTTTTACAGAAGGAGCACAGCCATACGGGTTTTCATTTGAAGCGAGTTTTATAACTTCTTTCAATCCGTACTGCTTTGTCACTTCTTCGATTGATCTACCAGGTTTATATGGAGACATTCCATCAAGTGCTTTTTTCCAGTTCATGTAAATCCCTCCAGTGAATTTTCACGTTATTATTTTTGTAAATCCGGTCGTAGTTTTACAGCTTCATTTTGATAGATATGTTTGATAAGCTGTTGCGGAGTATCTGTATTTACATGCATAAGAATTCTAATGCATAACGGCATAGCTCCTGGCACTTCTATTTCATTCGTACACATGACTGGGACGTACATCCAGCCATTGATTGAACGGACCGCTTTTGCAGGAAAAGTCGATTTGACGTCCGTCGTAGTAGACACAAGTACAGAAATAATATCGGTTGGAGAGATAGCGTTCTCTTTCGCCATTTCTTCAACAAGTTCTTGCGTCGCTTCTAGAACTGATTGTTCTTCATCGGATTCGACAGTGGTCGCTCCTCTTACTCCTCTAACCATCACAGCTTCCCATCTCCTTCTGTTCTTTGCTTCAATAGATTGAAAGCATTTTCACATTGCTCTTTCGATAATTCTTTCACAAAGGGATTTCCTATTCCATCTAGCAAAACGAAATGCAGTTTGCCGAAAGAAGCTTTTTTATCTTTTTCCATATAATTCATGAATGTATCGAATGCGTGTTTATGGACAGGTTGGAACGTGTAGCCATGCTTCTTGGCGAAACTGATGAAACGAGTTGTCATCTCTTCATTCACAGAACCATGACTTTCGCTCAAGATTAGGCTGTACGCCATACCAATCATTACAGACTCTCCATGGCTTAAACCACCGAACCCACATACCCCTTCCACGGCGTGACCGAATGTATGGCCGAAGTTAAGATATTTTCGTACAGAATGCTCAAATTCATCTTCCGCTACGATTTTTGCTTTCACTTCTGTCCCCCGTAACAATTCGCTTGACAACCAATCGAAATCGGGTTGTGAAAAGGACGGATTGTCTAGTAATGCGAGCGTCCATTCCTGATCCGAAATAAATGCATGTTTCAACAATTCAGCCATGCCGGATCTAATCTCACGCGGCGGTAGCGATTCAAAAAGCGATGTGTTAAACAAAACACCGACCGGCTGATGAAATGAACCGACCATATTCTTACCTTCAGGCATATTGATTGCTGTTTTGCCGCCTACCGCACTGTCATGCGCTAAAATCGTCGTGGGGCATTGGAGAAACCTTATTCCTCTCATGAACGTCGCTGCAACAAACCCTGTCAGGTCGCCGCAAGCTCCGCCGCCGAAAGCGATAATAAGGGAATCCCTCGTGAATTTTTCATTCAACAGAAAGGAAAGGCAATCGACGTAGACAGCAGATGTTTTACAGTTTTCTCCAGACGGGACCGTTTTCACGGCGATTTCACGATTCGCAGACTCCAATGCCTTTTGTAAAAGTGGTAAATGGAGGTCAGCAACCGATTCATCAGCAATGATTGCAATACGGTCCGCACTTGCTAGTAAACCAGCGTAGTCGGTCGCAAATAGATTGTATACATCTTTACCGAAATGGACACCGTATTCATGATTTTGGATATTAACAGAAAGTGTCCCCATGTTAAAACTCCTTTACATACCGTCTGTATTCTTCAAGTTCCTTTTTCAAGCCATCCATTGTATCCGAACGGAATTCTTCCATGATTGCTTTTGCCATCTCTGTTGCGATGACATGTTCGGCCACAACTGAAGCCGCTGGTACCGCACATGGGTCAGAGCGTTCGATTGTTGCGACAAAAGGTTCTTTCGTTTCGATATCAACGCTTTCAAGTGGTTTATATAGCGTCGGGATGGGTTTCATGACTCCCCTGACGACAATTGGCATGCCTGTTGTCATTCCACCTTCAAGACCACCTAAACGATTGGACTTCCGGTAATATCCAAGTTCCTCACTCCAAGCGATTTCATCATGGACTTTGCTGCCTGGCATTTTAGCCATTTCAAATCCGAGTCCAATTTCCACACCTTTAAATGCATTGATGCTCATCATCGCTCCTGCAAGTTTACCGTCCATCTTACGGTCGAACTGGACGTAGCTACCGATTCCAGGCGGACAGCCTTCAATAACTACTTCTACGACGCCCCCTGCAGTATCTCCGCGGCCTTTTGCATCATCAATGGCTTGGACCATCAATTTAGAAGCTTCAGGGTCTGCACAATAGACAGGATCGTTTTCAATGATATCCCTTAGCTCTTCAGTCCCTTTTCCTGCATATGTATCCGGATTGGTTGTTACTCCTCCAATTTCCGTCACGTGTGCGACAGTATGGATGTCGAGTTCCCGAAGAAACTGCTTAGCAACCGCACCGATAGCTACGCGCATCGTTGTCTCGCGCGCGGAAGACCGTTCTAGAACGTTACGTAGATCCCGATGACCGTATTTCATGCCTCCGACAAGATCTGCGTGGCCCGGTCTCGGTCGGGTGATCTGCCTTTTCACATCAGCAGGATTAACATCTTCTGAAAGCGGTTCTACACCCATAATGGATGTCCAGTGTTTCCAGTCATCGTTAACGACCGTCAATGTAACAGGTGAACCTAACGTTTTACCATGACGGACACCTGACGATATGACGACTTGGTCTTTTTCTATTTGCATACGTCTTCCGCGTCCATGTCCACCTTGGCGTCTTGAAAGTTCTCCATTAATCATTTCAGCAGTTAATTCCATTTGGGCAGGTAGCCCTTCAATAATTGCAGTAAGTTGCGGACCGTGTGATTCTCCAGCTGTGAAGTACCTCATTCCATTTCCTCCTCTGACGAATGATCAATCATTCGTTTATAGCACTTTACCAAAGTAAAGTACATTTGACTATATGTTAATATGAAAAATATCCGGAATTTACCCGGATACCTTAAATTTTCTTATAAAAGAACGTATCTTCTGATTCAAAACCATATTTTGTAGGATTAAAAATTTGTTCAGTACTACCTACAAATAAAATCCCGCCGGGTTTCAATGCCTTGGAAAAGTTCATATAAATTTGATGTTTCGCTTCTTCTGTAAAATAGATCATGACATTTCGACATACAATTAAATCGAATCCTGAATCGTATCTGTCTTTCAACAAATTTTGCTGTTTGAACGTCACAGTCCTTTTAACTTCATCCTTCACTTGATAATGATGACCTTCATTGACAAAGTACTGTTTTACTACAGAATAGGGTACTTCCTTTAATGCCCTCTCAGGATAAAGACCTACTCTTGCACGTTCAATTACACCTGAGTCAAGGTCTGTCGCCAATATGGAAATATCATGTAGCGGTACATGCGATGATAAAACGAGTGCGATTGAATACGGTTCTTCCCCAGTCGAACAAGCAGCACTCCAAATTTTTAGTTTTTTATTCTCAGAAAGAAGTTTAGGAAAAATCTTTTTTTCAAGTACATCCCACCGCTGGGCATTGCGATAAAATTCTGAGACGTTGATTGTCATACGATCAAGAAATTCCTCAAGTAATACCTTATCATTATGTATAGCGTCGTAATATTCGATGAAATCCCCAAACCCTCGTTTTTCATAAAGAGAAGTGAGTCTTCTTTTCATCTGCGCTTCTTTATAGAGTGATAGGTCTATTCCAGTCATTCTTTTAATATTTCCTATAAATAAAGCATAATCCGGCAATATGTTTCCTCCCGTCCCTATATTCTAACTATTATAACGGATTGGAAGCATTTTCGGAAGAACAAATACAAAAGAAGCCAACTTACAGGCGTTTAGCGCGTGCCAAAGTAGACAATTTGTTGTATTCGACGCTAAGTGTTTAAAGTATTGAGTCATACTGCGAGGTTACGTATAGACAAATAACAAAAACAGCCGTGCGTCATTCGCACGGCTGTTCAGTGTAATTAATTGATCCAGTTGTTCATTGATTTGTCATAAGTGATTAGCTCTTCTTCTTTAAAGAAAAGACCAATTTCACGTACAGCGGATTCTGGAGCATCCGAACCGTGAATAATGTTTTTACCAACAGTAACAGCGAAGTCTCCACGAATTGTGCCAGGTGCTGATTCTTTTGGATTCGTTGCTCCTGTCATAAGACGACCAACAGAAATAACATTTTCACCTTCCCATACCATAGCGAATACAGGACCAGATGTGATGAAATCTACTAACTCACCGAAAAAAGGACGCTCTTTATGCTCGCCGTAATGCTGTTCAGCAAGTTCTTGTGAGATTGTCATAAGCTTAGCGCCTACAAGTTGGAAACCTTTACTTTCGAAACGACCTACAATTTCACCAATTAGATTACGTTGAACTCCGTCAGGTTTAACCATTAAAAATGTTCTTTCCATTATTAACACTCCTTCTTGTATGTATCAGGATTTCTCCTTTTCGATCGTACCACCCGATGCTTGATTTTTCAACTGTTAGCGCATTAATACTTACGTGTACCAATGAAAGCCGATATTTGCATAAACGCCTTTTTAGCTTCACCTTCCGGCAATGGTAGTAGTTCGGCCATTGCCTTTTTCAAATACAAGTCACTAACAGCCTGAGCCTTTTCAATAGCATCCGTACTTTTTATATAAGTTAACATTTCATCGCGTTCCAATTCCGTCAATGTACCGTTAAAAGAACGCTCCATGAAAGGTTTAAACTTTTCATCATTTTTTATGTATAAGACTGGTAACGTCAGGTGTCCATTCAACAAGTCACTTCCTGCAGGTTTTCCAAGTGCTTTGTCCGTGGAAGTAATATCTAGAATATCGTCTACAATTTGAAAAGCCATTCCAGCAAAATAACCAAAACGACGTAATTTCCTAACAATTGCAGGATCTGCTCCGGAAACCAATGCCCCCAGTTCGCAACTGGATGATAGGAGAAGTGCAGTTTTTCTCTTAATACGACGTAAGTAATCTCGAATTGTCTGATCAGTTTTTCGCTGATGATCAATCTGAATGATCTCGCCTTTACAAATCTCTAACATAGTTACTGCAAGTAGTTGATGTACTGCCGGAATTTCGATTTCACCTATGGATGTTAGTGCACGTGAGAAGATAAAGTCCCCAGTATACATTGCAATCCTGTTATCCCACCGCGCCTTTACCGTCTCTAGGCCACGACGTATATCTGAGTCATCAATAACATCGTCATGCACAAGCGATGCCATGTGAACCAATTCAAGTGAAACAGCTACTTTTGCCACGTCTTCCAAAGAATAAGTACCAAATTTGGAAGCTAGGATCACAAAAATTGGTCGAATCCTTTTGCCACCTGCACGCAACAAGTGGAGCGATGCTTGCCGTATAATTGGGGAAGATGAATTGACGGATCGTTCAAGTTCCTTTTCTATATAAGCGAGATCCTTCCGGAAATCGGCATAAAGTGACATTAACTTCAATTTCTCCAAAACGATTACCTTCCCCTGCGGTCTTTATTGTTTATAACCCACATGGCCAGCCGCCGCGCCACCACTATATGACTTATATGAAACGTCCACGAATCCCGCTTCTGTGAAGAGCTGGGCAAGCTGCTTCATTCCCGGGAAATCATTCGCTGACTCCTGAAGCCACGAATACTCTTTAAAACTTTTCGCGAATAATTTCCCCATAATAGGCATGATGAATTTAAAATAAAAACGGAATAATTGTCGGTAACCAGGTAGTTCGGTTTGAGATGTCTCCAGACAAGCTACCATGCCGCCCGGCTTCAAAACCCGATTCATTTCTTTCAAAACCGTCAAATAATCTGGTACGTTGCGCAAACCAAAACCAATTGTCACGTAATCAAAAGAATTGTCCGGAAATGGTAATTCCATTGCATTCCCTTGTAGAAGATTAATATTTGGATGATTTGCGACCTTAGGGCGTCCAGCTTCCAGCATCCCTTCACTGAAATCTAGGCCGGTTACGCTTCCTTCAATCCCCGTCGCCTCTGCAATTGCAATGGTCCAATCTGCAGTGCCGCAACAGACATCTAGTGCATGTGCACCCTTGTGAACAGCCATATGGGACATGATGTCATCACGCCATTTTTTATGCTGATTGAAACTAATTACAGAATTCATCTTATCGTAATCGATAGATATTTTTTCAAAAACATTATGGACTTTCTGTTCTTTTGATAGTGACAAGAGTCATGCCTCTTTTCTCAATTCAGTTTACCAAGGAGCGGGACCGAAAAATCACGGATCTTCTGCTGTAAGAAAGGTTCGAGGAAATCAGCCGAGTCGACCGCTACTTGCAATTCAGTACTAAGGTGTTCTATCGCTATTTCCATATTGTGAGACTTCAACCCGCTACTCGAATTGTATTCCCAATTAGTTGTACCATCTGATTTAATACCTTCAAGCCACATAAGCGGCAATGCTGCACTTGCAATGGGGACGTAATCCGAAAATCCAAATGTAAGTAAAAAATCCGTTATACATCCTGCTTCGATAATGCGTACGGTTTCCACCAGTTTATCCGGACTGTCCGGTAAACGGTTATGAAAAGTTGCCTTCTTCTCGTTAATTCGACCGATTGTTTCAGACAATGAACGGATAAAACCGAAATCGGGGAGAGAAGCTAGAAGCCGGTAATGAACACCACTAAAATGGTCTCCTGACAATACTTTAAGTTGTTGCTGTCTCGACGTGGCGTTGGAAACATCGATTGAATTATGCGCATCAAACGCTGCATGTACTGCACCGACCGCAACTGCTGCAGTATTTACACGATCATTCCATCTTTCCCCGTTTAACAAAGGCAAAAGTAGAAAGAAAGATTTGATAGAGTCTACGGACATTCGCCCTACATCTCTATCTATAATTGGCTCGTAAATTGATCGCTCAACTTCAAGTATATAATTTTCAATATGTGCTTTAGTTTTTTGTATTTCCATCGTCGAATCTCCATTCAATGACGTCTAATGAAAATTGTATCAAGCGAATTAGTCTTTCCCTTCGCTTGTTAAGACACCATATGCGGTATGAACGTCTGCATTTCCACGAATTTTCATGGCTGACGTATGATCAGTAAATTGTGCGATCATCACTTCACCACGGTCTAACTTTTCCGTATGATGGAACTTCGTGTCGTTCCCACGAGTTAAACCGATTACATTGACACCGTCTTCCTTAGCTTTAATTACGATATAGTCGGTTTGTGTCATTTTCACCTCTCCTGTCTAATCTTTAACGGTTTTATCATATCATAGAAAAGGAGTTGCCCGCAAAGGTCTCAGGACATCTTGATAAGAGATAGGATTTCCGCGCGCTTAACATCGTCATTTTCGTAAATACCACGCGCTACTGTAGTTACAGTCTTGGAACCGGGTTTTTTTACCCCTCTCATAGTCATACACATATGTTCAGCTTCGATTACGACATAAACACCGACCGGATTCAGCATCTCCATTAAGGTATCTGCCACAGTGGATGTAATACGTTCCTGAAGTTGAGGTCTCCTTGCAGTTGTTTCAACAGTTCTCGCTAGTTTACTAAGACCAGCGACAACACCATCACGCGGTATGTATGCAATGTGAGCGTGACCAAAAAACGGCACAAGATGATGCTCACACATCGAGTAAAACGGTATATCTTTCACAAGTACTACTTCATCATAGTTTTCGTTGAAAACCGTTTCAAAATAATCTTTAGGATCTTTATTTAAGCCTTCGAACATCTCGGCGTACATTTTCGCAACCCGCTTCGGCGTATCTATGAGACCTTCACGCTCGGTATCTTCACCGATTGCTTCGAGAATCATTGAAACTGCCTTCTCTATTTTCTCATAATCGACAACATTCTTCATACGAATCTTCCCCAATCGGATATAAAGTTATTCCAACAAAAATAGTAGCACACTCACTCGACTCCGTACAGTTCCTTTACTTTATATGTTGTGTTTTAGTTGGAAATTGGAAAGAAGTCCGCCCCAAGCATCTGAAAAACAGATGCTATGGACGGACTCCTATGTAAATTCAAAGATTATTTAACTGCGTCTTTAAGCGCTTTACCAGCTTTAAAAGCGGGAACTTTGCTTGCTGCGATATCGATTTCTTCTCCAGATTGCGGGTTACGACCTTTACGTGCTGCGCGCTCACGAACTTCGAAGTTACCAAAACCGATCAATTGTACTTTCTCACCTTCAGCAAGAGTAGACTGGATCGTATCGAATACAGCTTCGACAGCTTTTGTAGCATCTTTCTTAGTTAATTCTGCTGCTTCAGCTACAGAGGTAATCAATTCTGTTTTATTCACACCATTCACCTCCTCTCAAAGGGCATTAGCTAGCTTCTAATACTGTAAAAAGAGTATCACAAGAAAATCTCTGACGCAACAATATTATCGCGAAACTGCCAATATCATGCACTTTAAGGGCGAAAAACAGAAAAAGATCCGTTTTTGACGGATCTTTTTCCTTTATACGATAAATGTAATCATACCTTTATTACCATCGTTAACCATCTGCTCAATCGTCTCCCGCAGACGTTTTCGTGCGTTCATCGGAACCGATGCAGTTTTAAAACGAATGCTTTCTTTCATGACTTCATGTAGTGGCGTTCCGAATAATTGGGTTTCCCATAACGCCTCTCTGTCATGTAAATATGCATTCTTCAATTCTTTCAATAAATGATGGCTGTGAAATTCAGATCCGATTAATGGCGAAAATTCAGCTTCCATATCGACCCTGATGATATGAAGTGAAGGTGCTGTTGCTTTCATACGGACACCAAAAAAGTTGTTCTGTTTAATTAATTCTGGTGGTGATGGATTGAAATCATCAATTGTCGGAAGTGCGACACCGTACCCTTGTTTTCTAGCTGTATCAATTGCTTCCGAATACATTTCATATGACTTTTTCGCTTTTGCAGCATCTTTAACAAACAATAACCAGTCTTTTTTTGAACCAATCTCCTGTCCCATGATTTCTTCACAAATTTCACGGAAAGCCTGTTCATCCATATCGATTTTCACAATCGCTTTCCCTTTGCCCGCATCAACTTCAATAACATCAGCATTTTTAACATACTTTTCTTCTTTCAGTTTTTCTGCCAATTCTTGAACTTTACGAATTTTCGAAGCTTCCAAGAATCCTTCGTTTATAACCCTGTCAATGTTAGCATTCAACTCATGCTCACTTCCCAGCACATCCATCCAATCCGGCTTTTGTATTTCGATATCCGAAATTGGGAATTCATACAGTGCTTCTTTTAAGATGAGCTGAATTTCCTGCGCATTCAACTGGTCTGCGCTGATAGCGATAACAGGAACACCATATCTCTCATGCAACTCCTGCTTCAGAGTGACTGTTTTTTCATTCGCTGGCATTTTAGAATTCAGCACAATGACGAACGGCTTACCGATATCCTGTAGTTTAGTAACGATTTCCGCTTCTGCAACTTCAGCTGCAGCTCTTGGAATATTATTGACCGTTCCATCCGTTGTAACCAGAATTCCAATTGTGGAATGATCCCGAATTACTTTGTCGGTACCGATGCGGGCAGCTTCCTCGAAAGGTATTGGTTCGTTGTGCCAAGGCGTGTGAACGTATTTCGGTCCATCCTCGTCTTCATACCCTTTAACACCGTCTATGACATAGCCCACGCAATCAGCAAGCCTGATTTGAAACTTTAAGTCTCCATCCCCTACCGAAACCGAAGTCCCTTGAGCGGGTACAAATTTGGGTTCTGATGTCATGATCACGGGTCCAGGTGAACTTTGTGGAAGTTCATCCTGTGCTCGTATTCGGTCCGCCGCGTCCGTCATGTTCGGAATCACAACTTCTTCCATCACCCTTTTAACAAATGTAGATTTCCCTACACGAACAGGACCAACGACTCCAATGTAAATATCTCCATCTGTACGTCTAGCCAAGTTTTCATATAATTCTTCTTTCATCCATCGTCCTCCTTTATATGCGCATATTAGTTTATGTAAATAAAAAACGTTTCATGCACGTAGCATGAAACGTTTTTTATTTTGAATTCCTCATAAATATAGGTTCATTCTTTTCATTCACCGTATAAGGGAGAGAGTAGGCCGGTAAAACCGGATTATTATCTGCTAGTAGATAGCGGATATCTTCGCCTTCTTTAACATCCGGCTTTTCTTCTTTCAAAATCCGGTTCAAGTCAATTGAATAATCGATGTAAAATATGCCATCCCCTCCGATTACCAGTGGCAACATAGTTTCCGAGTAGGGGCTAGGGACCGTCAGCGGCTCTTTGAAACCCATCGCTTTGAAGTCAACAGCATAAACATTGTCACCGACCGCATCCTTGAATGAAACTTTGCCATTAATGTTTTTTCGCAAATTCAAGTCACGAATACGTTCAGCTGAGCGTAGATCAACGAGCTTAACAGTTGGGTCCGTTTCAACGTTTGTCAACACATATTGGTAAATGCCACCTGTTTCATAAGCATTAGATGGTATTTTTTCTGTAAATGCAGGAACAAGTTTAGCGAACTCAATGGGATATTTGATATAAATATCTGTTTCAAGCTCACGTGTTTTGATAGGCAATAGTCCTCCCGAATTCTGTTGGAAGGCATCTACTGCTTTTTGCATTGATTCCAGCTGATCGGCGTAAGGAATTTCCTGTACAGTTGTTTTTTCTGAAGGGTACATACAGCCTGATAAAACAAAAATAAATGAAGACATCAGGAGTAAACTGATTCTTTTTACTGACTTTTTCATCATGCTCCTCCTGTCGGGCCATTAAACACAAGATAAATCATCGCAAAAAATGCGAAAATCAACAAAGAATAAGCGATTAGCGCTAGTAGAAATTTAATTATTTTATTTTTAAGCTTATGTCGGCTTACATAAATAAGACCCATAGAAATGAACATGAATCCCATTGCATAAAACGATAGCCACATCTTATCCATTGAGGACAATTTAAGTCCTCCTTTCGTATAGTTAAAGAATTACCTTGTACCGAAGAGATCTTCCACTTCCTGTTTTTTCATGCGAGTCATTAATTGATCAACAGCATGTTTCGGTGGTATGTCTTCAAATAGAATAGAATACAGTGCCTCTGTGAGCGGCATGGAGACCCCGTACTGGGCTGCAAGCTGATGGGCAGCTTTAGCTGTTCTGACACCTTCAATGACCATTCCCATGCCTGATACAACTTCATCTAGACTATTTCCTTTACCGAGCATGTTACCTGCTTTCCAGTTACGTGAATGAACACTTGTACAAGTGACAATCAAATCTCCTAGACCCGTTAGGCCTGAAAACGTCAAAGGATTTGCCCCCATCTTAACGCCAAGTCTAGAAATTTCTGCTAAGCCTCTTGTAATAAGCGCAGCTTTGGCGTTGTCACCATAACCAAGGCCATCAGAAATACCGGCAGCGAGCGCTATAACATTTTTAAGCGCAGCTCCAATTTCCACACCTAGGAGATCGGGGTTGGTATAGACACGGAAGTAATTGTTCATAAATAAGTCCTGAACTTTTTCCGCAGCGTCTAAATCAAGAGAAGCAGCCGTCACTGTCGTCGGATGACGCAGCACAACTTCTTCCGCATGGCTTGGACCAGAAAGCGCAACAATAGCGGTTCTCTTAGTGGAATCCAGTTCCTCCGAAATCATCTCGGAAATTCGCTTCAAAGAATCAGGCTCAATGCCTTTTGAAACATGAACAATCAATTTCGGATTGATGTCCATAGTATTCAGTTCTGAACAGATTTCACGAATTGCTTTTGTTGGAACAGCTATGATGATGGTATCCCCATGCATCATAGCCTTTCCCAAGTCAGATGTTGCTGTCAAATTGGCCGGTAAAGAAATACCCGGTAAATATGAATGATTCGTATGATTTTCATTCACTTCGGAAGACTGGTCAGAACGTCTCGCCCAGAGTAAACAGTCATGACCATTTTCTGCTAAGACAAAAGCAATTGCTGTCCCCCAGCTTCCGGCGCCGATAACAGTTACTTTTTCCATTTCATACAGACACCCTTTCTTCTCCAAATCCGGTCAGCTTCTTGCACGTGTTATGAGCCGGATTGGCGTTCCCTCGAAGCCGAATGATTCCCGTAGACGGTTTTGTAAAAAACGCTCATAAGAAAAGTGCATAATTTCAACATCGTTCACAAAGACGACAAAAGTTGGCGGTTTAACGGCTACTTGCGTCACGTAATAGATGCGCAGTCTACGTCCTTTATTATTAGGCGCTGGATTTCTTGCAACCGCATCTTCGATTACTTCATTCAAGACACTCGATTGGATTCGCAGTGCATGATTTTCACTTATTAACTTAACTTTTTCAAACAAAGTATTTACGCGCTGTTTCGTTTTAGCTGAAACAAAAGCGATTGGTGCATAGTCTAGGAATAAGAAATTATCTCGGATATCCGCTATAAACTTATTCATTGTTTTATCGTCTTTCTCAACAGCATCCCACTTATTGACAACAAAAAGGACGCCTTTTCCTGCATCTTCCGCGTAACCGGCAATTCGCTTGTCCATTTCACGAATACCTTCTTCCCCATTTATAACAATGAGAACGACATCGGAACGGTCAATGGCTTTTAATGCACGAAGAACAGCATATTTCTCCACATTTTCGTATACTTTACCTTTTTTACGCATACCTGCAGTATCGATAATTTTATATTTTTGCCCATCATATTCATAAGCAGTATCGATGGCATCTACTGTCGTGCCAGGGATATCACTAACGATAACTCGTTCCTCGCCTAAAAATGCGTTAACAAGTGATGATTTCCCAACATTCGGTCTGCCGATTAATGAAAACCGAATTACATCATCTTCAATTTCTTCAGCTCCGGGCTCAGGAAAGTCGTTTGCTACCGCGTCAAGCAAATCTCCAAGTCCTAGTCCATGTGAACCCGAAATCGGATAAGGTTCACCAAATCCTAGGGAATAGAAGTCATAAATCATATCCCGCATATCCGGATTATCAACCTTATTCACTGCCAAAACGACAGGTTTTTTCGTTTTATACAATATTTTGGCGACTTGTTCATCTGCATCCGTTACCCCTTCACGGCCATTCACGAGGAAAATGATTACATCCGCTTCATCTATTGCAATTTCCGCTTGTAGCCGGATTTGTTCAAGGAAGGGTTCATCTCCAATATCGATTCCACCAGTATCAATCAGGTTGAATTCGTGCGCGAGCCAATCGGCTGAACTATAAATACGGTCACGGGTAACTCCTGCTACATCTTCTACGATTGAAATACGTTCACCAACGATTCGGTTAAATATTGTCGATTTCCCGACGTTCGGCCTACCGACGATCGCTACAGTTGGTTTATTCATAATCTAACATCCTTCCAGCTTATCTTCTGCATATTATACACAAAAAAAGACGATGATGCCCGTAAAAGCACCATCATCCATATAAATACTCGTTCATAATGTTCACTTGTTCGTTTTCCAGGGATCCAAATCGGGCTAATTGTTTGAAAGCGAGGCTATATTACCATCCCAATTAGTCTCTATTAGCAAACTTCTTCAACTGATCACCAATGACGTCTCCCATTGAGAAGCCTGAAGCTTCTTCAGGCATTTCATAGCTACCGTATGAATTATTATCTTCTTTTTCTACAAGATCTTTAATGCTCAAAGAGAGTCGCTTCTCTTGTGTATTTACTTCCAACACTTTAACTTCAATCTTTTGACCTTCCTGCAACACTTCGTGCGGCGTACCGATGTGCTGATGGGAAATACGCGAGATATGAACAAGACCTTCGACGCCTGGGAACACTTCCACGAATGCACCGTATGACACAAGTCTTTTCACGGTTCCATCAAGTTTCGTTCCCTTTGGAGCCTTTTCTTCGATACCTTCCCAAGGACCAGGCAAAGTGTCTTTAATGGAAAGCGATATCCGTTCTGAATCACGGTCTATTGACAAAACCTTCACATTCACTTTATCGCCTTCTTTTAAAACATCCAACACTTTTTCAACATGATCATGTGACAATTGTGAAATATGGACAAGTCCATCAATTCCTCCAATATCGACAAAAGCACCGAATGCTGCAAGACGTTGGACAGTACCCTCAAGTATTTCGCCTTCTTTAAGACCATCCAGTATCTCACCTTTTTGCGATTCTTTATCTTCCTGAATAACCGCACGGTGGGATAGAATTAGTCGGTTTTTCTCTTTATCCATTTCAACAATTTTGAAAGTCATTGTCCGACCTTTATATTCTTCGAAAGATTCGACAAAATAATCTTCGACAAGTGATGCTGGTATGAAGCCCCGTACGCCCAGGTCGACTACTAATCCACCTTTAACGACGTCTTTCACTTCCGTTTCAATTGTTTCTTTTGAGTTAAATTTCTCTTCAAGTGAACCCCAAGCATCTTCCGCGTCGACTTTCCGTTTTGAAAGAACATAATTATCTTCTTCGATTTTCATAATAATAAGTTCAAGTTCATCACCTTCAGCAACCGCATCCGAAGCCGTCTCAATGTGAAGGCTTGATAGTTCACTGATTGGAATAACACCATCAAACGGAGCTCCCGCAATTTCAACTGTCACCGATTTGTCTTCGATTTTCGTCACTTTTCCAGTAACACGGTCACCTTCATTGTAGTTGTTCTCTGTTTCTAAGTTCATCTCTTCAGTCATTATGTAGACCTCCTTCATAAAGAATCTTACTTCCATATTATGCGAATCGATTCATAATAACAAAAATTTACCCTTATTTTGTTCATTTATTTTGTTCGAGAAGGTTTTTGATCTCACTCATTATAACTTCTGTAACCTCTTCAGCCGACGTCCTATTTTCACGGTAAGGCGTCATGTCAAGCGGTTTTCCATAGACAACTGTTAATCTTTTAAATGCTTTATAAGGTCCTATAATTGCGCAAGGAACAACGACAGCATCTCCGCCTTTCAAAGCAAAAAATCCTGCACCCGCAAGGCCTTCGCCAAGTTCGCCCGTCTTACTCCGTGTGCCTTCAGGAAACATTCCGACCACTTTTCCTGATTTCAGGATTTTAAGTGTATTACGAAACGCCTCTCGATCACTCATCCCGCGTTTCACCGGATATGCATTCACTTGTGGCAGGACACTTTTTAATACTGGCAATTTGAAAAGTTCTTCTTTCGCCATGAAGTGAACAGGTCGTGGACATGTAATCCCTACAACAGGCGGATCGACATTCTCAATATGGTTCGTACAGAGAAGAACGCCTCCTTCTTTGGGAAAGTTTTCCTTGCCAATCACTTTAATTCTATATAGCGGATAAAAAATAGTGCTACACAGAAATTTGCCTAGTGGGTATAAATTCATAAACGCATCCTCTTTTCGGCCAGTTCGCTAATTTTTTTCGCCACATCCTCGATGGTCATGGAAGTCGAGTCAATAAGAACGGCGTCTTCTGCCTGTCTCAGCGGAGATACCTCTCTCTCCATATCCGCACGATCACGTTCGCTTATTTCAGCCTTCAGTTGTTCAAGTGAAGTGATGAAACCGCGACGTTCATCTTCAATATGACGCCGCCTTGCTCTTTCTTCGACAGACGCAGTCATAAAAATCTTGAGTTCCGCATCTGGCAACACAGCTGTCCCAATATCACGGCCATCCATGACAACACCGACTCCTTCAGCTAATTGCCGTTGCTTATCGACCATTAGGCATCTAACACCACTGTGAGCAGCAACGGCAGACACATTGGCAGTTACCAGTTGTGAGCGAATGGATTCAGATACATCTACACCATCAACAATTATGGCTTGACCTACCGGTGATGGTAATAGAACGATTTCAATCTGTTCAAGTAATTTCTCCAGTTTCATTCCATCATTACTATTTATGTTGCAGTCTAATGCCTTATGCGTAAGTGCACGGTACATTGCTCCAGTATCAATATACGTATAACCTAGTTTTTCAGCTGTAATTTTGGCAATTGTACTTTTTCCAGCAGCAGCCGGACCGTCAATCGCGATTTTTATTCTTTTTGTCATTTCTCAAACCCCCGTAATCAATTCGAAAACATTGTATCATAAGTATGACGTCAGCGCCTTTGTTAGGTTGTGAAAGAAAAGGTAAAAGCCGCGGAATTTGTATTTTTCTTTGAATTAACCATTTCCCTTCGGCGCGCTAGTCATGAAAATGAAAAGAGAAAAGCCCTTTTATCACGGACTTTCCCCCATTTAATTCTATTTAAAATCTCTCATTTGCAATTGTCGTTCAAAGCAGAACCGAATGATGGATTGACGCACAAATGCATTTACTTTCTCAAATTCCAGCGAAGCAATTATTCTTCCATCTTTCTCCCATACTCTGACGACCTTTGCAGATAATTTAACATACTTAATATCGTGACTATTGAACGGTAATACGATAATTAACGATACGACTTCCTCAGCGACTAGTGTTGTGAAGTTTGACAAAAAAAGTGCGATACCGCCTGCACTTAAGTCTGCAGCGACATATTGGCTGAATAGGCTATTTTTCTCCACAGCGACATCTATTGCTGATTCTACTCTTACAAATTGGCGTCTTTGTATCTTAATGAGCTGATCATCACCAGGATAGGTTAATTTCAGCATGGGGATCCCTTTATTAAGGCGACCACTTACTTCTGTCCGAAATGCATATGAAATTTTGGTGCTATCAGTGAAGTTCACTTGTAACTGCGTTCCATCCATGAAGAATGAAGTGCGTCCGGTTTCAATATGAGTTGGATAGTCAATCATCACGTACCCATCACTCATATCGACCACTTTACTTTTAAACTTTTCACCATCTTTAGTAAAATCCTTGTCAATAACAATAATTGTCCCTATCGAAAGTAGCACATGTAACACCTGCCATCTATATGTCATACATCCTATTATGTCATGACAAGATGGAAAATCCAATGCCTATTTTACTGTAACCTTTCCGTTTTAATTACTTCGGCTGTTTCAGTGTCGACAATAACAGCATACGTACCTGTTTCACCATTTTCATCTAATGTGACAGTCATATAATGTGCAAGTCGCTGTTCCAACTGACTATTTTCAACATATGCATATTCTTCTTTGACAATCGTTACGTTGGTGTGGAAAAATGATTTCCAATCCTTTTTCGTTATCGGTTGCTTCGAAGTTTTCTCTTTACGTACATATTCAGAAGCATCCAATCCGACTATACCTGCATTATCTTTGGCGATTTTCAAATGAATGATATCTGAAAATAATTTTGCTCCATATTCAGGTTCTACTCGAACAAACACCATATGCCATGCTGTATTATTTTCCCTTGCCTCTTCATAAACAAGATCCTTATACCCCGCATCTTTTAAAAACGACTCAGCTTTCTTTTTCAAGTCTTCAAACGGAAGGCTTTCTTTTCCAAAAGGTCTTTCCGTTAATAATGATAAGACATGGCCACCTTTTTCTGTGATGTCGATGTAACCGACAGACTCATCTTCCGCGAAACGAATATGATAAAACGGATAGGGAGATCCTGGTTGGCTTTTTTCTACAACAATGGTTTCGTTTGATAGGTGTGGGAACAATTTTTTAAAGTTGGTAACAGCCTGTTCTTTTGTAACTTTCGGATCTTCTATTTCTTTAAGATCTTTCTTTTTCATCGAATCCGACTCACTTGCCGTGAGCGGGAAATCACTTTCTGTATACTGCTTTACAGCAGTGCCCATTCCCGTCCAATCATGTCCAGCACTTGCACTATCGAGTCTTTTATTCCATCCATCAACCGACAAATCGCCGCTCACCATGCCTGCAGTTGCAACTTGCCACTCATCCGACATGGAACTTAGATTCTTGGAGGCTAATTTCATTACTCGGTGATATTCAGCATTATCCTTTGAACGGTCAGTTTCCTTTGCAAAGTTGCCAAGTCGTCCAAGATAATTCATCCAGGATGTAGAAAAACTTGGATCCATCGGCAGAGAGGATACTGAGTTTTTTATATCAGATGATAAGCGCCAAATGTCCTCCCGTGCTTCAGATGAGCCTTCTGTCTCATTAAATAATAACGTTTTCTTCACCGCAATATCTAATTCTTCCAGCTTCTTCGACGCATCAGTCATCTTATTAGCATATTGGTTGCTTAAGGCTATGGATAGCTCTTTATTTTCAGTCGCTTTAGTATAAGAAAAAATTGAAAGTGCTGCTACAGAGTATATCAAAACAAACATCAGTTTTTTCATAAATCAGCAAATAACAGCAGGAGCCTTTTGTTATTCCCACTATATTTGCCCTATCCTCCTTTCGTGTTCAAATGTTAGTCCTTAATGGCAAAATACATGCAGCCCAATCTTCTTTATTTGTGGTCGCGACCAAATCCATTCACTTGTTGCTGTAATAGGGTTAAAGTAGTAAATCGAGTTTTCTGACGGATCCCAGCCATTAATCGCATCCAGGACCGCCTCTTTTGCTCGTTCGTTGGGAGTCAGCCATATTTGACCATCTGCAACAGCAGTAAAGGCCAGTGGTTGGAAAATTACGCCACCTACAGTATCCGGAAAGTCAGGATGCTCTATGCGGTTTAAAATGACTGCTGCAACTGCTACCTGGCCTTCATATGGCTCGCCCCTCGCTTCACCGTAAACCGCATTTGCTATCAGATTAAGATCTGCATCCGAATACTTTGCAGGTAATTGAACATTCTCTTTTTTGCCTGCACCTTTATCCACTTGAGATGCTAGTGGCTTACTTCCGTAATGAGTGAACTTATTTCCTTTATTCATATTATCTTTAACGAATTTCTCATCATAATTAGATGCATCCACTAATTTCTTTCTTGTCTGCAACCCTGCAATTCCGTCAACTGGAAGTCCATATTCCTCTTGAAAGTTACGTAAAGCCCAATAGGTTCCATAACCGAATTTCCCATCAATTGTCCCAGTGTAATAACCGATATACTGAAGTCTTGACTGCAGTTCGATAACGTCATCTCCGAAAGCTCCTCGCGCAACATTCTGCGTGCTGAATGCCTCAATTTGACCGGGAGATGCAGCATATGCACTTCCGAGGAGAAGGACGATTGTAATCATGCGGATAATCATTTTTTTCAAGTTCATTCCTCCTTTTAAATCAGTTTGTCCAAAATCATCATTATTATTAGCAAAACAAAAAAATGATTCAGCAATTGCTGAATCATTTTGTGTTCATTCGGGTTTTACGTCTGAATTGTTGCATTGCGAACGAATGTGCATATTTAACTCGTGTTAAGCCAAACCACCATAGAAATAACATAAAAGGAATAATCAGATACAGCCACAAATCATCTACGGCAAGGATGCCATTGTATATGAAGTGAAGACCATATGGAGCTAGTAATGCTAAAAATAAGTACTTATTAACGTGTGCTTCAACTGCAAACTTAGCACGTCCAAAATAATAACCCATGACAACACCGAAAAGGGCATGACTTGAAACTGG
The DNA here is from genome assembly GCF_057669885.1 of Sporosarcina sp. Y1011. Classification (NCBI taxonomy): domain Bacteria; kingdom Bacillati; phylum Bacillota; class Bacilli; order Caryophanales; family Caryophanaceae; genus Sporosarcina; species Sporosarcina sp. Y1011. The sequence continues at coordinate 28,821 of NZ_JBYHFP010000010.1, forward strand.
CAGTAAAGCACGGAGAAAAGCTGTATCAGTTCCAAATGTTAAGAGATAAATAATATTTTCAACTGTTGCAAAACCTAAGGATGCGCTGGCACCATAAAGGATTCCATCATAAGCATCTTCAAATTCTACATGACGATAAATCGCTAACAGAAGGATAAGCCATTTAAAAAACTCTTCAAGACCGCTGGTAAAGACTACATTTCGAAAGAAGTAGTTAGAAAAAATGTTTTCCTCTTCGAAAACATGTTGAATGAACAATATTGGGAAAGTCATGATAGCACCATATAAGAATGTGTGAAATAATGTCAGAGATGGTTCTTTTGCAATTTGTTTTCTTAAATAAAAATAACTGAAGAGCGCCAATCCCGGCGCAATCGCTACGGTAAGCAAAATGAACATAGGCTGGCCTCCATTTCCGCTTTATTATACCATCAATTCCCTTAAACAGGAGGAACTAAAATGCTGAAAAACATTCTACTCGTACATACAGGCGGCACAATTTCGATGGAACTAGATATCACAACGGGTGGCATTATGTTAAGTGCGACCAATCCACTAGCATTAGAAATATATAACATCCAACATTTCGCTACGATTACAGAAGTGGAAGCATTTAATTTACCTTCCCCTCACATTACACCCGTAGAGATGTTGGAGCTGCAAAAATTAATCTCTCGACATATTGAGGACAGTCACTTCGATGGCGTAGTCATTACCCATGGCACGGACACACTTGAAGAGACTGCGTATTTCCTAGAACTGTCAACGAATTTCAGCATCCCCATTGTATTAACAGGTGCCATGCGCTCTTCCAATGAAATCGGATCGGATGGCGTTTACAATCTGATGTCTGCTGTCAGGGTTGCAGCTTCAGACTACGCCATCGGAAAAGGTGTGCTCGTCGTCCTAAACGATGAAATCCATACAGCGACTAACGTGACAAAGACTCATAGTAGTAGCGTATCAACTTTCCAAAGTCCTCAATACGGTCCAATCGGTATCGTAACGAAGTCGGACATTCATTTTCATCATGCGCCACTTTCCCGAACGTATCTCCCAATAGTGAAAATCACTAAAAAGGTAGCAATGTTCAAAGTCTATGCGGGAATGGATTCAGACTTGCTAATATCAATCGCCTCACTCGGGTATGACGGCTTGGTTCTCGAGGGACTTGGACAGGGCAATGTTCCGTCTGATCTAATCACAGGAATCAGACAGCTCCTTTCTGACGGCCTTCCAATTATTCTAGTTTCCCGTTGCTTCAACGGAATTGCTCAAGACATTTATGCTTATGAAGGAGGAGGGAAAATGTTGAGTAAAATGGGTGTGCGTTTCGAACACGGACTTAGTGGTCAGAAAGCGCGTTTAAAACTATTGCTAGAACTATGTTCGCAGTAGTTTCCTAAGCAACGAAAAAGGCTACTCTTCACCTGGTCTAAACAGGTGAAGAGTAGCCTTTTTCATTTCTCGTTTTTCTTCATTTCGATTGCTCGCGCGATTATGTCACCATGAAACTTTCCATTTTCAATAAAAATTTCATTGGCATTATTTCCAGCTGCTATTACCCCCGCTACAAAGAGCCCTTCCACATTCGACTCCATCGTTTCTTCATCAAAAGTGGGACGTCCACTTTCTTTATCAATTTTAATACCTATTTTCTCCAAAAAAGCGTAGTTAGGATGATAGCCAATCATCGCAAAGACAAAATCATTATCGAATTCGAATGTCTCTCCCTTTTTTTCAAACACAACAGATGAGTTAGTGATTTTGAGTATATCCGCATTAAAATGCATATCAATGTCACCACTGCGGACAAGACTGTCAAATCCCGGTAAAATCCATGGTTTGATACTCGGTGAATAGTCAGAACCCCGATAAATTACGGTAACCTGTGCGCCGGCACGTTCCAATTCTAGCGCTGCGTCAATGGATGAGTTCTTACCTCCAATGACAACAACCTTCTTTCCGAAGTAAGGGTGTGCTTCTTTAAAATAATGGAAAACGTTCGGAAGTTCCTCCCCCTCAATTCCCAATCGATTTGGATTGTCATAATAGCCAGTCGCAACAACAACGTTTGCAGCTAGGTATTCGTTTTTGTCTGTTAAAACGCGAAAGTCTTGACCTACCTTAGTGACGTCTTCCACTTTTTCGTAATTATTGATGGGTATTTTTTTAAATTCAGCTACTTTACGATAATAGACAAGCGCATCATTTCGCTTTGGTCTATCTATTGCAGTGATAAACGGAATATCCCCAATGGATAATTTAATACTGGTACTGAAAAAGGTTTGATGCGTTGGATAATGATAAATCGAGTTCACAATAGTACCCTTTTCAATAACAAGTACGTCATGACCTTTATTTTGCAATTCAATTGCCGCTGAAAGACCACATGGTCCTCCCCCTATCACAATTACATCTTTTAGTATCATTTTAACTTTCGCTCCTTTAGGACGGTTCAAGTGTATCTGATTGCAATAATATGACATTCTGGCTCTGCCCCTAGACGCAACGGTATCTTAGAAGTGCCATATCCATTGCTGATAAGCTTTGCCCGACCATTCTTGATGCGGAAGGATCCTTTGTCTTCCAGACCGTATTTACCGATTCTAATTTGACCTCCGTGTGTATGTCCAGCCAGCAATATACGAGGTTGATAAAGCTGTTCCACTTTCCTAAAAAGTGAAGGCGTATGTGTAACAAATATAACATTTTCATACTGTTCGATGGATTGAAGAGAAGAATCAATATCGACATTCCCGCTAGATGGATCATCTGTTCCACCAATCCCCCACTTTGAATGACCAGGAATTGCTACATTTTCATTATCAAGGATTTTCCCTCCGTAGCGGCTAATCATATCCCTAATTTGCTTTTCTCCTGCCTCACGGTCATTGTTCCCCCAGATAAAAAACAACGGACCTAAACTGGCTAACTGACGGATATTCTTCTCGACACGCGCTAATGGGATACCTTTTTCGGCAAGATCCCCGCCGATGATAACCACATCAATTGTATTTTCGAATTGAATTTCAGCTAGTAGCTTATCATCGATTTTACGCCTATGAATATCAGAAATGAAAAATACCGATAGCCTTTTGTCGAGTAAACTTTGACTTTCTATGTTCATGCTATGGTGAACAACGTTCCTTCTTCTGGCGCTCATAAACATGAATGTGATGAAGCCGACTATAGTTAATACTAATAACTTAATTGTTTTATTGACCGTAATCATGCCCCACCTTTCATAGGAAAAAGGCAAAGCAAGTACACTTTGCCTTCTTCCAGAATGTTATTTATCAAGGAATAACGAGCGTCTGGCCCACACTAATTTCATTTGAAGACAAGCCATTCGCATTTCTAATTTTATCTACACCTGTTCCATTGCCATAATATTTCAGTGAAATACGATAGAGATTCTCATTACTGCCCACTTTATGCGTTTTAGCAGTTGGTTTTGGTTCAGGTTTCTTCTCTGGCTTTGGTTCAGGTTTTTTTTCTGGTTTTGGTTCAGGTTTCTTTTCTGGCTTAGGTTCAGGTTTCACTACCGGTTTCTTCTCAGGTATTGGATCGGCTTTGACTACTGGCTTTTCCGCTCCACTCACCGGTTTACTAGTACTATCCCCATCATCTTTGCTATCTGTTTTACTCTCATCATCCTCGGCCTCAATTGCAATATCCTTATCGGTGGCATCATTTTTTTTATCGGCCGCTTCCTTACTAGTTTCAAAGCGTATACCCGTTTCGCCACCTTTTGCAGATGTCATATCACCAGGGGAATAAAAATCAGAAATGAAATAAACTAAAATGAGTACTGGAATCAGCGTAAATAGTCCAAGAACTATGTTAATCATCAAATGGCCGGATTTCTTTTTTGGCTTCCGACCTTTCCTGTGTAATTCCGTACGCGATGGAAGGTCTCCAACTTCTGAACCTTCGTCTAAACTGATTTCTTTCCTGTGCTCTTCGAATTCAGTCTTGTAATCATCTTTTTTCATCGCCACATTCTCCTATCGCATCGTACTATTCTTCTATTATGACGAGTTTTGTCGTAAAAATCAAATACACATTGGTGAAATCACTACTGCCGCTACGCTTTCATCTTGGAAAAGATGTCCAGATTTTGAATTGAGCTTGTGCCTGCAGGACGCGACGAATTTAGGACACCTTTTGACTAGCTGAAGGCTCATACTAAGTGAACTTTTTTTGAGAAACCAAGCTATTATCCAAGAAGTACAGCTAGTCTTTGATCCCAATCCATCGTTCGTTTATCGAATGGAATCGACTTTTGTCCAACAGTCCCTATAAATTCTGCAGTTCTGCAAACTGAACAACAATATTGAGGTTTCACTTCACAGTTCTCACCAAAAAAACGTAAAATTTCGTGTCGAATGCATTGATCTGAGTGGATTAGTCGAAGCATCGTCTGTAGCTGTGCCTCTTTTTCCCTTATTAACTCATTCATCCGAATAATAACGTCTTCGATTGACATACGTTCAATATAGTAATCCATGACACGTTTTCCTGTTTCGCTGATTCGCGCTAATTCTGCAGCCTCATTAGGTGAAACATTGTTCACTAGAAGCTGTTGATAATGCCGAATTTCAGTTTCTTGTGGTATATCATCTTGAACAATAAACCGTGTTCTCGATTCGTCTTCTGGAGAAAAAAGCAATGTTGCAGCAGATTGTTTACCGTCCCGGCCTGCCCTTCCAACTTCTTGAATATAACTTGCAATGGCCTGGGGCACATGTTCATGGATTACTTGGCGGATATCATTCTTATGTATACCCATCCCAAAAGCATTTGTAGCGCAAATCCAACTAATTTCACCAATAATGAACTGCTCTTGGATAAATGCACGATCTTCTTGTTCTTTACCAGCGTGGTAAGATGCGACTGATACACCGTCCGTCTGGAGGATTGCTGAAAGTTCATCCGCACGTTTTCTTGAAGCAACGTATATAATTCCAGGACCCTGTGTTTCAATTATACGACTTCTTATCCAATCCGTTTTCATCATCCCGTTGTCAACTTTAATAATCGAATATGAAATATTCGGACGGTCAAGTGATTGCTGATGGATGATTGGTGTCCGTAACTGTAAATAATGGCAAATATCAGCTTTTACCTTATCATCCGCTGTAGCCGTTAAAGCCAAAATACCCGGACGCGCCACACCGTCGAACAATTCCCCAATCCGTAAGTAATCTGGCCGAAAATCAAATCCCCATTGCGATATACAATGCGCCTCATCCACTACGAATAACGACACATTCAAAGTGCGGAGTAGTGCAGTCACTTTTTTCTGCAACAGCATTTCAGGTGAAATAAAAATAAATTTATAATGCTGCAACTCATTCATTATTCGTGTCTTTTCAGAATAAGTGTGGAATGAATTCAAAGCAACCACTCGTTTTTCTCCATTTCTTTTCATGATGGCCACTTGGTCTTCCATTAAAGCAACCAAGGGTGAAACGATTAAGACTACTCCTTCAAAGACATATGCTGGTAGTTGGTAGCAAAGGGATTTCCCAATGCCTGTAGGCAAAATGGCAACCGTGTCTTTACCTGCAATTACATCGCGAATCACTTCCTCTTGACCCGTCCTGAATTGGTCAAAACCAAATTTCTCTTTCAAAATTTTGTGAATCTCCACTAGCATTCCACTCCAGTCCGAGCACCTAGAATTAGTCGTAGTTGAAAATAGGACAAGTGCTCGAATTCCGATTTCAGCACTCGAAGTCTTCGTGTTCCAAATTCACTAACTTTCGCAATGACTGCCACTACATCTTCCTCTGAAACAAAATCAGTTAGAGGGAATTCTAAGTCATTAATAGACATTTCGACGAAGTGATCTTCAATCGTACTTGTTTTCAATTTACGTACATTGACTATGTCTTCAATCGATAGTCCACGGATAAAAAGCTGTTTCGTTTTTACTGACGAATCAGTCAAGTATGTCGAAACCTTGACATTTTCAGCTAATTTTCGCAACAAAGGCAAATCGGATGAATTCAAGATTACAGTTAGTAACATATGTAATGCTTCTATAAAAAGTAGACGGATGTCAAATGGATTTTGTTTCAAAGTATCCGATAATTGATCCCAAGTCCATCCGCTCATTTTAAAACCGCTCAATCGATAGGTGATAACTTGCTTTTGAATGTCGTTTATTCCGCTTCGTGTAAAGCAAACGCGAAGCTCTTCGCTAAGCAAGCGAGAAAACGCAGGATCGCCAATAGGCAAAGTATGTAAGAAAGATTTTACAAAGTGCTGGATATCGCGGTCTTTTTGAACTGGCATGAAAGACTTTTCACCTGCCTTAAAATTAGAGACCGTTTGAACTGTAAGCGATAACCTTCCAAAAAAAATCATTTCACGACCTCTATAGTCCCAACCGTTAAATTGGTAAGATTGAATTTTTGCAACTTTGGCATTTCCCTGTTCAGTCAACTTGACGTATGAATCATTCATGGTTAAAATAAGTTCTTGATCCGCCAATTGATGAGCAACTAAATTATACTCTTCTAACGACAATTTTGGTAAAATGCCAAAGAATTCTTTTAAGCCGTAATATTCGACATCCTGCAAAGTCTGACCCGATTTTTTGCCGCGTAATAGGTGAAAACCCGCATAGATTTTGCGTTCCCCATCTATTCTACTTATGATGGTTAATAGTATTGAAAATAGATTCATTTTGAATTCCTCCGATAAACAAACGTTTTTTGTTGAAAACTCTTGTCAACATCATTAGAATGGATTATGAAGTAAATTTTTTGTACGGAGAAAAGAGGAGAAAAAGACTATGCCTAAATATACAATCGTCGACCAAGATACATGCATCGCATGTGGGGCGTGTGGAGCAGCTGCTCCAGATATATACGATTATGATGACGAGGGGATTGCTTACGTTATCCTCGATGATAACACGGGTACAGCGGAAGTTCCAGAAGAACTAATGGAAGATTTGGAAGATGCTTTCGATGGCTGTCCAACCGATTCAATCAAGACTGCCGATGCACCATTTGATGGCGATGCGTTAAAATACGAAGATTAATTTCAAATTAGTAGTCGACATACACCAACCAGTATTACTAGCTCTGCGCCTCTCAGTTGACGTCGGAAATACCATACCGACCCAACTACACTAGATTACTCCACAAGCATGTCCTATGCAGTGTTGAACGCGCTGAACTCACCTTCAGGTCACTAAATTAATTAATACATAGAAAAGCCGTACCGGTAAAACTTCCCGGTACGGCTTTTCTCTATATATAGTAGTTTGACTCGTGACATTTGTAATTTAAGAAGCTAATTGTGACCGCTGTTGAGCAATCCATTTTTGCATACTATTGAAAAGTAGCAATGTAATAACCATTAGAATAACACCTTTGACAAGGTTAAATGGTAAGATTCCCAATACAATCATTGAGTACAATGCATCACCTGACATAGCCGGCATATTAAGGAAGTAACCGTACATTGGCAAGAACAATACATAGTTCAGGACGCTCATGCCGACTGCCATCGCAACTGTTCCAGCAATCAGACCGACCGTAAGGCCTTTAGCCGTCCGGAATTTATTGAAGATGAAATAGATAGGTAGTATAAAGAGTACTCCCGTTACAAAGTTTGCAAGTTCTCCTACAGGTACTCCAGTCGGGCTCCCTGACATGAACCAGTGCATAATATTTTTAAGCAATTCAACCGATATTCCAGCTACAGGTCCCATAGTCATGATTGCCAGAACGGCAGGAATCTCACTGAAATCAATTTTCAGGAATGCCGGTAATGCAGGTAACGGGAAGTTAAACTGCATCAAAACAGTTGAAATACTCCCTAGTATCGCGATCAAAATCATCTTACGTAATTTCTTGTTTGTCATTTGTTCCTCTCTCCTTTTGCGATTCACTTCAAAAGAGGAAAGGCCGTTCCATCCTATATATGTCGACAAAAAATCCCTAAAGCAAATAGGCTTTAAGGAGTTAAAAGGTACGTTTCGCTTCCGATACATGTCGCAATACGTCATCAGCTTCGCTCGTTCACATCAATATGTGTCTAACTTTAGGACACTCTGGTGTTCACTTACTTGCATCTATTGCTGCATTCATCTCGAAATCTTCACAAGTTAAAAGGAGAAAATATCCTATTTACCCATGATTAAACTAGCACCCTTTTTGTGGACAACACAAAAAGATGGCCGCACCTTCACCTTCTCCCATCCAGACTATACTGTCGGCTCCGGAATCACACCGGTATCAGCTGTTAAGCTCGCGGGCTTGGAAAAAAAGTTCCTTTACCGCCGGTCGGGAATTACACCCTGCCCCGAAGATGAATCAATATTATGTTACATTTCTATTGTATATATAAAAGAGTGCTTTGTAAACAGTTCAGTTTACAAAGCACTCTTTTTTCATTTCAAAATGAAAGGTAGCGGATTAGACCCAATCGGAACCGGTAAAGGTTGACTGAAGTTAAAACCGTTCCAATCTTCTTGAACTACATTTTCAAATTGAAGCTGTTCACCAAAGCTAGCGGCCGTTAACAGCATACCTTCAATCATCAACATTCCTTTTATTGGCTCAATCCCTTCCAAGTCCAGGGGTTTTGTGAATGTTACAACAGTCACTTCAGTTCCTTGATTTACTTCAAATTCGATAGCAGCTGGAATGACTGCCTGGAAAACATCATTTGGCTTTATTCTCATCTGTTGCAGCGCCTTTACGATAGATGGCTGCGGTTGCGAAAAGTTGGATGAAAGAAACTGCTGTCCATCTTCTTGCTCAAATAAGTAGTAATTAATGTGATTGATACCACTCTTTAACACCATTGGCGTACTGGGCTGCCCGACTTCGGAGAACACGACTGCCGATTCATCTTCGTGCTGAAATTGCATTTCTTTAAAACCGTAAAACGTATCCTGCAATGTATTGAAATACACTTCCATCGAAGCAGACGCCAAGTCATAGCCATGCCCCTTCGGAAGCCGGTGGATAAGGTCTAAATCATCCCGAATAAAAACACCTTCATAAGGATGATATGCAGTAAATCCGAGCGCTTCCTCGTCGATACGCACCGCATATTTTGTGTATAAATCATAACTTGTCGGATTCAAAGTCCCAAAATCCGCTTCGATTTGACTGTTTGGAATAACGAAAGAAACAGGAATGCTTGATGCCTGATCACCTACAAGTCCTATGTGGAATAATGTAGCATCTTCAAGATCTTCGGGATAGACAGCAAAATGATGCGTACCACTCTCCATTTCTGCCATCAAGGTAGAAGACTTTTCCATCTTTTCTTCAACGGTAGCCATGTTAGCCGATTCATCTCCTGCTGTAGAAGTGTCAAAGTCATCACTCTTCATCACAGCCGAGTCTGCACTTTCAGACTTCATTGCGCTGTCATCTCCCCGCAACATCGATGGGATTAGAAGCCCTACAACTAGCAGAGCGGCGATAGCTACCAATGCCGGCATCCACCTTAACGATCGCTTGCGACGGTGGTCACTCAGCCTTTCGTCCTGCTTAAGCCGTTCAAGAATTTTCGAATTTGAACGGTTATCCTCTATATCAGGCAAATCTCCGAGGAGATTTTCAATCTTGTTGCTATTCCATTTTTTGTGGGTCATCAAGTTCCCTCCCTTCTGTCGGAAGAGCATTCAATTTCTTTTGTAAAGCTTTGATTGCCCTGTGTTGAGTGGTCTTTACTTTGCCTTCTGTCCAGCCAAGGATTTCAGCTGATTCAGCAATTGAAAGGTCTTGGAAATAACGCATAATGATAACCATTTTCTGATCACCTGTACACGTATTAAGTGCGTTTAACAGCTCTTGCATTTCTTCACTGAGTGTAACGATTTCCTCCTGAAGGATTCCAGTCGAAACGAGTTCACTTTTTTCCCAGTCGAATTTATCAAAGAGATGTTTTTTTCGCACTGTGTTTTTCCTGAAATAATCTATTGCGACATTTTTGGCAATTGAAAAGAGCCATGTCTTTTCGGAACTTTTCCCCTCAAAACCGACGTACGCCCGCAGCACCCTTACATATACTTCATGCATAAGGTCTTCAGCTTGATCACGGTCTCTTGTCAAATAGATAAGAAACTTGAACACATCCTGATGATACTGCTCGTATAGTCGGTGAAAAACGGAGTCGTCCATAAAATTCCCCCGCTCTATTAATTAGTCGTTCTTCAAGCTATTTAGTTACATATTTTTTAAAAGCAATGTACAACAGAAAATCGTACCTTCAACGTCGCCCCTTGTTGCAGTAATTCTGCCGCCGTGGGAGTCTATTATACTTTTCGCGATAGCAAGTCCTAGACCCGTACCGCCTTTCCCCCTTGTTCTCGCTTTATCCGCTTTATAAAATCGTTCGAAGATGTACGGAAGATCCTCTACTGGAATCCCAACGCCTGTATCGGTGACTTTTATTTCAATCTTATCTACAAGCTTTTCAATACTAATCTTGACACTACCTCCATCAGGCGTATGGCGTATGGCATTGTCGATTAAATTAGTAAATACTTGCTCCAACCGATCTTCATCAACGTTTATAATTAATTCTTGGGCTTCCGGAAATTTGAAAGACAGTTCAACATTCGCTTCGCGCGCCACTTGCATAAACTTAAATACAATTCTGTCCAGGAAAGGGATTATTGACAAATCTTCTTTGTAAAGCCGCATATGACCGGACTCCATCCTAGCGAGATCCAAAAGATCCGTCACAAGACGTCCCATTCTTTTCGACTCATCGTGAATGATTTGCACCATCTCGTCGCGTTCCTCATCACTGTTGGTCACGCCATCTATAATCGCTTCACTGTACCCCTGAAGCATGGAAATGGGCGTTCGAAGTTCATGGGAAACGTTTGCGATGAAATCTGAACGGAGCTTTTCAAGTTTATGCTGATCCGTCATATCTCTTAAGACTGCAACAGCCCCACGAATACTATTTCCGCTGTAAAGCGGGCTTATGGAAATACCATAGAACTGCCCACTCAGTTCCAATTCATCCTCCACTTCCTCCGCAAATGTAATAACATGTTCAAGCATATGAAAAATCGCTGGCGGTATATGGCGATTTCCTTCTAGTTGTTCATTTTTAATATACCAATTTTGCAATAGTCTTTCTGCTTGAGGATTACTTAAAAGAATCGTGTAATCACGATTGAATGTAATGACAGCATCCGTCATCGAAGTCAGAATGCTTGAAAGTTGTTCCTTATCCTGATTAATTAGTTCTACATGATATTTAAGTTGTCTACCCATCTGATTAAATGCCGTAGCGAGTTGACCAATTTCATCATTTTGATTTACAGGCAAACGAGTGTCGAAGTTACCTTTTGACAATTCAAAAGCAGCTTGCCTAAAACTCCTTAAAGGTAGAGTAATTCGAGTGGACAGGAAGAATGCAAAAAATGTCGTTAAAATAAATGCTATAAATGCTGATAAAAATACAATATGCGTAGTTCTTTTCGTAGTTCTGTGGACAGCTTCAAGACTTTGGTAAATGACAACCGTACCAGTTACTTCATTTTCTATTTCAAGCGGGTAAGATAAAACTAGATATTGCTCCATGACATCTTCTTCAATATTAGAAGGTAGAATCATTTCCTTCACGACTGGCTTATCCAGTTTTTGATTGAATTGGAATAGAGATTCATTCAGGATTTTTTCCTCTATCTTTTCCTGGTTTAATCCCTTATGAAACGAATCGGTAACTTCTCGTTCGGAACCCACAACCATTGCATTTGTTTCTTCGTCAAGAATGTCATGAATAATTACTTGCATCGAAGGTCCACCTTCATGATCTTCGACGATTTTCCCGATTGTCGTTACTACCCTTCGCAAGGTGTCCTCGGCTTGTTGCGTATGAAAATTATCAAGGAATTCTAGTAACAGTACTGTTACGATAAAAAGGACAAAGGAAACGAGAAGCAATATGGTTGCCCATAGCTTCCCGACAATTGAATTCCATATCCTATTCATTAGGAATCTCGAACTTGTAGCCGACTCCCCACACAGTGACAATCATTTTTGCCGCATGTTCAGAGACGCGACTGAGCTTTTCCCGAAGTCGCTTAACATGCGTATCGACAGTACGAAGGTCGCCAAAGAATTCATAATGCCATACTTCTTTTAACAATTGCTCTCTATCGAAAACTTTGTCCGGCGACTTCGCAAGGAAATACAGAAGTTCATATTCTTTAGGCGTCAGCGCCACTTCTTTACCATCTGCTGTAACACGGTGTGCATCGTGATCGATTGTCAATTGTGGAAAAACGACTAAATCTTTCGATGTAGATGCTGATGCGGATCCCGGAAATGTAACTGATCTTCTTAAAATCGCCTTAACGCGCAGTACAACTTCACGCGGACTGAACGGTTTCACTATGTAATCATCCGCACCCGCTTCAAAACCGGTTACTCTGTCAGACTCCTCGCCTTTTGCTGTCAGCATTATAACAGGCGTCATTATTTTCTTTTCTCTCAATTCTTCCAGCACTTCAAGGCCATCTTTTTCAGGCATCATCAAGTCAAGTAAAATACAGTCATAATTATTAATGAGAGCCTTTTCAAGCGCTTGGGCTCCATCAACCGCTTCGTCAATTTCATATCCTTCTCGCGTAAGATACATATTTAACAAACGGCGGATTCTCTCCTCGTCATCTACTACTAACAGTTTCAACTTTTCGTCCATAGATGTATACCCCTTTCAACTTGCTTCTTAGTCCATTGTACAAGTCGCCATGTAAAAAAGAAACAGAAAAGCGGCGGTGGCTTGCTTTCACCCCGTTTCAATATGACGGATCGGTGAAGTAGTGTGCTTTTTTATGTATCGTTCAGCTGTTGTTATGTAAACAATAAAAAACTTCACGGAAGCAGTTACCCAACTACTTCCATGAAGTTCTCGATTACTATTCAATTGTTAAGTTTCCTTACCTAGTCTTAAGCATAAGAGTGTAACCCAGCAATGATTAAGTTAACAGCAATTAGATTAAACATAATAATAATGAAACCGATAACTGCTAGCCATGCTGATTTCTTGCCGTCCCACCCGCGCGAAAAACGTAAGTGAAGGAATGCGGCATAGAATAACCATGTTATCAGAGCCCATACTTCTTTTGGATCCCAACCCCAGAACCTAGACCAAGCCTCGTGAGCCCAAATCATAGCGAAGATGAGTGCACCAAGTGTGAAGATAGGGAAACCAATCAAAACAGAACGATATCCAATTTCGTCCATCATTTGCGAATTCGCTTTTTTAGCGAAAGGCTGCAACAATGCCGCAAGTGGACGTCGGAAGATGAGTCTCAGTATCAAGTACAGAACGATTCCGCTCGCGACTGACCAGACGAATGTCGTAAACGTCTTCGCATTAATGATTGGCGGCATTTCGGCCCATGGCGTCATTACACCTGGTGTAAGCGATTCATAACCAGCCATTCCGAAAAGTGGTGGATAATTGTACTCAATTTTAGCAGGTTGTTCATTTTTATCAATGTATGTGAACTCCGCTTCATAGCCTGCTATTTTAAACGATGTCGAAGACAATACGAACCCAATTACTAATATAAGTGTGAAGATAACCGCCTCTAGCCAGAAACGCTGTTTCGACTTTTTCGTCAAATCAATATTCTTCAATAAGTAGATAAGTCCTGCAACAGCACTAATCGCAAGAATCGATTCACCAAGTGCAGCCGTAATTACATGAACCCACAACCAATAACTTTTCAGTGCCGGAATAAGTGGTGTAATTTCCCTCGGGAACATACTTGCATACCCGATGATAATAATCGCGATTGGCAGTGCGAACAAGCCGAGTGATGGCGTTCTATAAATGTAATACAGAAGAATAAATGCCCCTACGAGCATCATTCCAAACGCTGTTGTAAATTCGAACATATTGCTTACTGGGGCATGTCCTGATGCTATCCAGCGAGTAATGAAATAGCCGACATGGGTAATGAATCCGATAACCGTAATCGTAATCGCAATTTTTCCCCATCTGCTGTTATTATTAGAGGTTTCCGATTTAGCACCTTTTACCGCACCGCCGAAAAAGAGCGTTGCGACAAGATAGGCGATAAATGAAACTAAAAGTAGATTAGCACTTAACGCTGCAAGTCCCATTATATTTTGTCCACTTCCTTATCTTCCAAGGTAGATTCTTTGTCTTGTCTGTCTTCATAATTTGGTAATTCTGCAACGTCTTTCACTTGATCGAGGTCTTTCTTCAAGGAAAACCAGTTTTTATTTGTATGACCGGCAACTAACATCCCGCCGTCAGTCCCTTTTTGAATCCAAATTCTTCTATGGTGCCAATAAGATCCTTGCGAGACACCAATCATGAAGATAATCCCCCCTACAAGAAGGAGATATAACGTTTTATCCTTGCGTACTGTAAGTCCCGAGATATCTCGGGTTTCTGCACTAACGAAATTCACTTTATAATCATTGACTTCCGTTTCGAGTGTTTGTTTGATCGCAACAAAGCTCATTTCACCGTCAGGCTTATCCGGAGTCACCATTTTAAAGATGAATGCAGGATTGTTCGGTATCGGAGATTTCGATATTGGTTCTCCGTTCTCAACCCCATCATAGTCAGGATAATAATCACTCAGTACAACGCTTGCGCCATTCTCAAGCTCGTAATCACGTTCCGGATTGTTAAGGTCGACCGTGAATTCCCCGAATGATGAACCCGTCGCTTTTTCAGTTAAATTGAACGTCATTGATTTTAATTCATCTAGACGAAAATCCATTTGAAACACGTTATAGCCATCAAATTTTAATGGTTTATTGACAATAATTGAGTAGTCCTTCACGAACTCTGTCTCATTGGAACCGGGAAGACTACCTTCCTTTTTTTGATACAAAGCGACATCAGTCTGATAGTTTTTCGCAATCATGCCGACACGTTCGAGCGCATCACCGAACACTTCGTCAGCTTCCTCTTTTGTATAGTTTTCTATGATGAATTCTTTACTTTCCAAAAAGTAACCTTCTGCCCCCGGAATAGAGCGTGTTTCTCCTTCGCGGATCCACATCGTTTCATCTACATAAAACCCAGGTATACCACGCAGTAGAATACCGAATAAGAAAATGATAAGTCCCAAGTGATTGACGTACGGACCCCATCTTGAAAAACGGTTTTTCTCTGCAAGTATTGCTCCGTCTTCCGTCTTCACGTTGTAACGAAGTTCCTTCAGTTTCTCCTCCGCTTTTAGTAGTGCGGCATCTGGATCTTCCGAAGGTCCTTCGCCATAGAGACGTTGTTTTTTCATGAAGGAAGGATGGCGTTTCGTACGTTGCTTTTTCAATGATTTATAAAGCGGAATAACCCGATCGACACTAGCGATGATGATGGATGCTCCAAGCATCCCGACTAGTGTGATGAACCACCAGCTATTGTACATATCATGAAACCCTAGTTTGTAATAAATGGTTCCAGCAAATCCGTAAAGTCTTTCATAGTAAGCAGCTAATTCCACTTCTGTGGATGCAGGTACATATAATTTTTGTGGGAATATCGTCCCGATTGCAGCTGTCGCGAGAACGGCAACAATAATACTGATGCCAATTTTCACACTTGAAAAGAAATTCCATACTTTATCAACTATTGAACGTTTATATGTCTGCGATCTTCTTGCCGAACCTTCGTAGCGCATGTCAACAAGTTTACTTTCTTTCGCTTCTTCTGTTTGCGGTCTACCACATCGCTCACAAAGCACTGTGCCAAATGGATTGTCATGACCGCACTGGCATTTGATTTTGCTCATTCTGGATTTACTCCTTAAGAGGGTTGAATGCTTTCCATGAGTGTAATGATCTCATCTTCAGACATTTCCCTTGTTATGATTTGTTCAATTTCGCCGTCTTTATTGATAAGAAAGGTCGTAGGAAGCGGCACTATATTATAGGCTTCCTTAACACTCTTATCCTTATCGATTGTGATTGGAAAAGTCAGGCCATACTGGTCTCTAAACGTTTCAACCTTCAAATCAGATTCGGCGATATTGACTGCAAGAATATTGACGCCTTTTTCTTCAAATGCTATATGTTGATTTTCCATATATGGCATTTCCTTTTTACAAGGACCACACCAAGTTCCCCAGAAGTTCAGGAAAACGCCCTCGCCTTTATAATCAGATAACTGATGCGTGTTGCCTTCCAAATCGACAAGCTCGAAATCGGGGGCTTTATCTCCAACCGCTAATACTTTCACTTTATCTTTCGAAGCGATGGTATAGACAACTGCTGATACGAGAAGCAACAGCACAAACGTCCTAATAATTAGACGAGATTTCTTTTTACCCGCCTTAGCCATATGCACTACCTCCTAACAATAATTAAGCTCTGCCTTAAATTATAACAAATAGACCTTTGCAGTAACTTGCTATAATTGAAGGGTTTGTGAACAATTGCCTCACGGGTAGGAAAGTACTTCAATTCCTTCCCTATTTGTCCAGGGCAAGGCGTCAATCACATTTTTTTAGATAAGTTTTGGTAGGCAACCAAATTTCGCATGGCGCAAATGATTCGAAATCAGCCTATTTTACCTGTCTCCGCGAGGACACGTAGCTGTTTCACTTCATGTTTGGTCAGTTCACGTGCTTCGCCTGCATTCAACCCGTGGGTTGTTATGTTCCCAAATGATTCCCTACGAAGTTTTTGAACCGGACATCCGATTGCATCGAACATTCGACGTACTTGGCGGTTTCTGCCCTCGTGAATCGTGATTTCAATGAGTGCAGTACCGGCTTTCTTATCTACCGTCTGCATTTTCACATGCGCTGGAGCAGTTTTACCATCTTCCAAATCGATACCTTTTTCTAGTTTACGAAGCGCTTCGCGATCGGGAATCCCTTTTACTTTTGCAATATACTTTTTCTTAATACCAAATTTCGGGTGTGTCATTAGATAAGAGAAGTCTCCATCATTCGTCATAATGATTACACCAGATGTATCATAGTCAAGTCGTCCAACCGGGAAAATCCGTTGTTCAATTTGCGGAAACAGGTCTAAAACGGTTTTCCTACCTTTCTCATCGTCGACAGTGGAAATAACCCCTCTTGGTTTATATAGTAAATAGTATACGTAGCTTTCTTTAACGAGCTCTACACCTTCAACTTCCACTCGGTCGGAATTGGATACTTTTGTCCCTAATTCCGTAACAACTACACCGTTCACTTTCACTTTACCAGCTACTATTAGTGTTTCGGATTTTCTCCGTGATGCAACTCCAGCTTGTGCTAGTACTTTCTGTAATCTTTCCATTAAGTCACCCCATCTTCATTCTGTAAAAAATTATGTCACACTTTGTCGTAAATGAAAAGAAGACTGACCTAGATAGCATCAGTCTTCTCAAAAACGTCACAATTGAATTATTAATGGTGACGGGGTTTGTTTTCCACGATTCTCAGTAGCTTTCGCTTAGATTCATTGTTTTAGTAGGACATTGCTCGCAACTAGCGGTTCTCCATCGAGTGAGACGGTCCATACGCCACTACTATTACCACTTTCCCCACGAGGGATTTGAATGACATTGGACAACTCTTCAGTTTCACCTTTTTTAAGCAGCAAACGAATGGATTTTTCCAATTCTGCTTCTACACCCGGTAGAATATCGTAGACTCCTTTTTTTGCGACGGTTACAATTTTATAGTTAGAAAAAACTTGATTTGCCAAGTTTTTATGTGTGTTCCAGTCATTACCGTCATTCAGCGTGACTACAATGATGTTTTTTCCATCCTTCTCAAAGTAGGTTGCAAGCGTTCGGCCAGCAGCTTTTGTAAAACCGGTTTTCCCTGCAATTACAGTCGGTTCAGAATGGATAAGTCGGTGTTTATTTCGCCAGCTATAGACTCGATCCTTGCCCTCATAACTATAGTTTTTAGTAGATGCAATTTCACGGAACTTGTCATTTTCCATCGCGTAGTGCAGCATAAGCGCTGTTTCAAACGCCGTAGACAAGTGAAGCTCATCGTGCAGGCCAGAAGGATTAGTAAAAACAGTGTCATTCAAGCCGTAGAGCAGTGCGTTTTCATTCATTAAATTCACGAATCCACCCATTGAGCCACCAGCTTCTTCTGATAAAGCATACGCTGCATCATTCCCTGATCGCAACATCAAGCCGTAGAGCAACGCATATGAGTCCATACTTGTACCTGTCTGCAAATATAGCGAAGATCCTTCCGCTGATGCTGCTTGTGGAGATATAATTACATCTCCGGGAGGTGTACCACTTTCAAGGAACGTTAACGCCGTCCAGATTTTTGTCAGACTGGCAATTGGCAACCTGACATTTTCATTATGGCCTTCCAGTAACCTGCCCGTGTCTGCGTCTATTACTGCCCATGCCTGACCGGACGCGGCCACTTCGTTTACCCCTGTGCCAAATAATATCGAGAAAAATAGGACAACAATCATTACCCGTTTCAAGAAATGTCTCCTCCTCCGTCATTTTCCATTGCAAATGCTTCCTGGAACTTTGTCATGAACAAGTCCGTTTCAATCTCCTCTCCCTCTTCGTCCTGAGAAAGCGGTGGCAAGCCGACAAGTGATTCCAAGCCGAAGCGGTCAAGAAATAAATCGGTCGTTCCATAAAGGATTGCTCGTCCACTTCCTTCAAAACGACCTTTTTCCATAATGAGCCCTTTAGCAATCAATGTGTTAATCGGGCCTTCGGATTTTACACCTCTTAGATCATCGATTTCAACGCGCGTTACAGGTTGTCTGTAGGCGATAATCGCCAATACTTCGAGAGAAGCCTGTGTCATGGTCTTTGGTGATGGATTTTCTAACAATCGTTTTAGATCCTCTGCAAATTCAGCTTTCGTCACTAAACGGTATGCACCACCAAAGATTTTCAGTTCAATACCACTTTCTCTTCGCTCTTCATAGTTTGTCCGAAGCCAGTCGATTACCTCTGTAACTTCAGATTCATCATGCTCCGTCAAAGCCGTTAACTGTTGAATGGTTAACCCTTCATCACCTACGATGAATAAAAAACTTTCAATCATTCCCGGCAAGCGGCTTTCAATCGCCATAACACTCATCCTCCCGTCGAAACGTCACAGTTATTTCGTCAAAATTACCATTCTGATCGACAGTGACGTCTCGCCGTTTCATTAATTCAAGCAAAGATAGAAAGGTTACAACGAGATCGGTTGTCTCCCCGTCTTCAAATAGAGAGTAGAAATCACACTTTCCGCCTCCCCTTTCTAATATAGCCATAATTTCGTCCATTTTTTCATTTAGCGATACTTCTGTTTTTGTTATACTAGCCGTTAAGGGTGCTTTTAAACGCTTTCTATTTAACATCTTTTGGAATGCGCCGATTAGATCAAAAACATTTAAACTCACTTCCGATTCATTCGCGACGATTTCACCAAACTGCGTAAGATCTTCAGGTGTTTTTGTAAAATGGACAGCTCGATCATCCGCCGATTCTTTCAGACTGATGGCAGCTTCCTTATACTTCCTATATTCAATAAGTCGAGCAACGAGTTCATCTCGCGGATCGTCTTCCGCATCCAGATCAAAGTCATCATCGAACGCTTCACTTTCGTGGACGGGCAGAAGCATTTTGCTCTTTATTTCTAGCAAAGTTGCAGCTAAAACTAGATATTCACTCAGCTCATCCAGTTGCAATACCCGCATCGCTTGAAGGTGTTCTATGTATTGTCCTGTCAATTGCGACATAGGGATATCGTATATATCAATTTCAAGTCTGTTGATTAAATGTAATAATAGATCTAGTGGACCTTCAAAAGCTTCCAATTTCACAAAATACGTCATACTTTCACACCTACCTATTTATCAAACTATGGAGAGGACTGTTAACATGCATCCGTACCATCATCCGTTATTCGTAAATTTCATTGTTTATTTTAACAGTAATCAAGACTATTTTGAATGTCATGAAGTACTGGAGGAATATTGGAAGTCTATTCCTAACAGAGATAAAAGCCACTCTTTAACCGCTTATATTCTCCTATCCACCGGAATGTATCATTGGCGTCGTGGTAATTTTAACGGCGCAATTCGAACGCTTGAAAAAGCGATGTCAAAATTACCGGCATCTGAGATAGACACTCCCGCCTTCACAGACGAAATTGATTTCCATCTACTTCTCCAAAATTTAAAAAATGCAATTAGTCGATTGAAACAGCAACTCCCATTTGAATCGTTCCCGATTGTCATCAAATCGCCTACACTGACTAAACTCGTGCATAAAGCGGAACAATCTATGGAACTACTTCCCTTCGGTGATGATGCTGTCATTCATAAACATATGCTAAGAGACCGTAGTGATATTCTTAGAGAACGCGAAGAAAAGAAGAAGGGCAGATATTAATTATCTGCTCCTTCTTCTTTCTGCGTACATTTTTGTATAAATTGTACAGTTTCTTCCGTACCAACGCATTTCTGTTCAGGAAATAATGCCTGTACCTTTTTCACCATTTCCTTGCCGATCCCTTCACCACGAAAAGAGGGGTTGACGGAAATATGTTGCAAAGTATAGATTCCATCACCTAATTCAAGCCCGATAACACCGATAAAGTCGTCATCTTTTTTATAAAGATACAACTGCCATTTATCATCTGTTTCGTATTGGTGAATCGTATCCTGCAGTTTTTTCACTGTTTTATCGCCGGGCATATACGAAAGTAAGCCCATTGCAATTTTTTCATTTATTTTCTTATAGCGTAGTAGTATCACTTGAATCCCTTCTTTTCTGAAAGTCCTTTCTGTTTCTAAAGGACTGACTGCGTTTTCCAATGATAAGCCTTGTCTATTATCGAGGATCGAGGACTGGTGCGACGAACCTCCAGTATACCGCCCCCCACATAATAGCTGCAACTACAATAAAGGCAAGCAGGAGGATATTGCGTTTGTTCAAATCTTCTCCCCCTGTCTAATTTGCTGCAACGGAATGTCGAGTCTGACAATGTCTTCATAGGTCTCTCTACGAACAACCAGCTGGTCGACTCCTTTTTCGCAGAATACAATGGCAGGTTTAGGAAGTCGGTTGTAATTACTAGCCATAGAATAGCCGTAAGCTCCTGTACAGAAAACAGCGATTATATCCCCTTCGACAGGTTGTGCCAAATAAGCTTCTTCAATCAGCTTGTCCCCCGACTCACAACATTTCCCTGCTATCGTTACTTTATCATCGTGAGGCTCATTCATACGGTTTGCTGAGACCGCAGTATATTTTGCACCGTAAAGTGCAGGTCGTATATTATCTGACATTCCTCCGTCAACCGCTATATAAGTGCGGATCCCTGGTACTTCTTTGGCGCTTCCAGCAGTATAAAGAGTCGTACCTGCATCTCCAACTAGCGATCTGCCCGGCTCTATCCAAACTTCAGGCATAGGGTAATTATAGCTGCGTGTCATAGACAAAACCACTTTCGCCATTTCTTCGATATATACTGACGGTTCAAGGGGTTTGTCTACCTCTGTATACCGAATACCAAAACCGCCGCCCAAGTTCAGAACGGTACATATGAATTCGTGATTTTTTTGCCAGTCAACCATTTTCAACATAAGAGCTTCTGCAGCTAATCGAAATGCATCCGTCTCGAAAATCTGAGAGCCAATATGACAATGCATGCCCAGTAAGTTGATATAAGGATGATTGTACAGTTCAAGAAAAGCCTTATCTGTCTGACCATTTTTTAAATCGAAACCAAACTTGGAATCTTCCTGGCCAGTTGTAATATAATCATGCGTCGAAGCTTCTACTCCAGGTGTTACCCTAATAAGCACATTCATCTTTTCTTCACGCGATTCCGCGATTTCTTTTACTAATCCGATTTCAGAAAAGTTATCGATAACAATACAACCTATTTTTTCGTCGAACGCATACTGTAGCTCCGTAAAACTCTTATTGTTACCGTGAAAGTGAATTCGATTGCTTGGGAAACCTGCAGCTACTGCTGTGTACAGTTCTCCTCCAGAAACGACATCAAGAGAAAGTCCTTGTTGTGCTGCTATTTCATATATGGCAATCGACGAAAATGCTTTACTCGCATAAGCGACTTGTGCACGGATGCCAACCTTTTCGAAAGTCTCTTTAAAGGCTTTTGCCCGTTCACGGAACAAGTCGATATCATAAACGATAAGTGGTGTTCCATAAGTATGTGCAAGATCAACCGTATCAACGTCACCTATTGTTAGGTGGCCTTGTTCGTTGATCGATTGAGTTCCGTATAAATGCATATTGCCTTCCCCCTCGACTTAGATAATTAAAACTTTATCATATATTGAAGGGTTGAAGCAACGTCTAGGACACACGGTTTCGATTAGGTGAGTTCGTTATGAATGGTCTAGGAGCATCTGCAGTCATCGGAAACCTTACTAGAACACGCAACATAGCTCTCGGGAAAAATGGGACAGCGGGCCATAAATACGGTATGCCCATCGGCTTTAAAGAGCATAAATAGTAAAATAGTACTGCAACAGCTATGAAAAATCCAGGTGCTCCAAGAAGTGCTGTCGATAACAAAATGCATAATCGGAAAATCTTTGTTGTCAAACTTAATTCGTAAGAGGGGATAGAGAAAGTGAAGATTGCGCTAACCGCTACATACAGTACGACTTCCGGAGTGAAAAGTCCAACATCGATTGCCACTTGTCCAATGACAATTGCGGCGACAAGTCCCATTGCGGTCGACATCGGCGTCGGCGTATGAATAGCTGCCATTCGGAGTATTTCGATACCTCCATCAGCAATGAGGAGCTGAACAAGAAGTGGGATGTCCCCAAGGTCTTTTGGCCCGATGTAACTGAGGAAATCTGGTAAGTATTGTTGTTTCGTCGCGAGCAAATACCAAAATGGCAAGAGAATGAGACTCATTAATGCTGCAAAGAAACGCATTAACCTGACCATTGTTCCGATAAGCGGTGCCTGGCGATATTCTTCGGCATGTTGAAGATGATGAAATAAAGGCGCAGGTACAAGTATGGCTGAAGGTGAAGTATCAACAATAATTGCGACATGCCCTTCTAGCAAATGAGCCGCACATATATCTGGGCGCTCTGTAAAACGTACAAAAGGCATTGGGTGAAAACGCTGTTTCATGAGAAATTCTTCAAGTGATTTATCTGTCATCGTTAGACCATCATGACGAATTGCATCCAATCTTTCCCGTACATACGTTAAATGCTCTTCACTAGCCGCTCCTTGCATATATGTAATGGCGACGTCTGTTTTTCCATTCATCGACACTTTATGCATTTCAAACCGTAAATCTTCTGTTCGAATCCGCCTTCTGACGAGCGCTGTATTTTGGATGATATTCTCCGTAAATCCGTCTCTAGATCCTCTGACAACTTTTTCGTTATCCGGTTCGTCAGGCTGCCTGCCCGGATAAGATCGTATATCAATCGTAAATGCATAACCATCAGGTGTTACAAAGCCTGCCATACCACTTAGAATCGAAGTTAGTAACTCGTCAGTATCTTTTACATTTGAAACAGCATGATATGGAAAAAAAGAGAGGAAGCGTTCCCCTCCATCTTCCACATCGTCGTTTCTCTCGTTATTCCTCTCGTTACTTCTTTCGTTATTCCTTTGCATTTCCGTCAATAACATTGTTATCGTGAGACCGTCAATAAGTCCATTAATATAAAACAGCATTGTTGGCATTTCCCAAAGGTGCAACGACCTGGCGGTGGCATCGAACGTCTTGTCTTTGCCAAAACATCTATAAAACCATTCTTCAGCTTCATTCATTGACTGAAATAATTTTTCCATTAGTTCAATCCGTCCTCACTTTTATAATACTTTCTTCCGGGTCTGCACCCATCCATTGTTTTAATTGTGCCAGGATTTTCTTTTCAAGCCGTGACACTTGAACTTGTGATATTCCAATTCTTTCCGCAATATCACTTTGTGTACAATCCAAATAATAGCGCATATAGATAATCGTCTGATCTCGTTTATTTAACTTGGATATGACATCTCGAAGCGGGATGTGATCGAATACTCTCTCGGATCTGTCATCGCGAAGCTGATCCATAAGCGTTAGACTATCTCCTTCACTTTCATAGAGCTGCTCATGAAGTGAGGCAGGATCGCGCAAGGCGTCAGATGCTAGAACGATTTCGTCGACTGTTACTTCAAGTACTGCCGCAACTTCTGAAATAGATGGTGATTTACCATGTAATTTGATGTAATCATCGGTTGCATGACGAATTTTAAAACTAAGCTCCCGGATTGACCGACTCACTTTAACCATTCCGTCATCCCTAAGAAAACGCTGAATTTCTCCAACAATCATCGGGACGGCATATGTCGAAAATTTAACTTCATACGACAAATCGAACTTATCAATGGATTTCATAAGACCGATACAACCAATCTGGAACAAATCTTCAGGATCCGCGCCGCGGGAAGAAAATCGCTGGACGATGGACCAGACGAGCCGCGTATTCCCTTCTACCATCATTCTTCTTGCTTCTTTATCACCTTCCTGTGAAACTTTGATGAGTTCCCTCATCTTTTCCTGGGTCAACAAAGCGGGTTTCACTTCAACAGATGCGTCCATGGGTCACCTCATTCTGCTTGCTTCCGGGACCGGAGAAAACGTTTTTTCGAACTTGACGGATGTTCCATTCCCTAGTACAGATTCGACAGATACACTGTCGGCGAAACTTTCCATTATCGTAAATCCCATTCCCGATCGCTCCATGAACGGTCTTGTCGTAAACATCGGTTCCATTGCCTGCTCTACGTCAAAAATACCCATTCCTTCATCTCGGACCGTCATTGTCACTTTATTTCCTTCAATCAATGCATGCAGGGTGACTAGACTCTTCCCATCACATTCGTAACCATGAATAATCGCATTCGTTACAGCTTCTGAAACAATTGTCTTAAATTCAGAGATTTCTTCGATTGTCGGGTCCAACGGCGTGATAAAACACGTCATTGCCATCCTTGCAAGTGCTTCATTTTCTTCAATAGCGACGAATGATAACGTCATTTCATTGTTCATGTAATACCCCTCCAATTTCCCCGATCGCGATATCGACCGTGCAATGCCTTATATTCGGTCCCAGACCAGAAAATGTAAATATCTTCTCCATTGTTACGGATGGATTTAATATGAGTGTTTCCCCTTCAATAGGTGCTAAATCACGCATCCTGCCGAGAATGAGTCCTATTCCTGCACTATCCATGAAACCGAGATTTTCCAAATTCCAAATGACCGCCTTGACTTGTCCGCTAAAAATAGATGACGAAATGTGGGAACGGATTCGATTTGCCTCATGATTGTCCAATTCCCCTCGCAGTGTTGCAATTAAAATCCCATTGTCAATAATTTCGATGTCAGCCATGCTGAACCCCCTCCTTCCTGCAAATTATTCCACAACTGGAGGGTAAAAACCTTACACTTGACAGAACTAGTCAAAGTCATTGAAAGGTTCTTATATTTCGACATTGCCAACTACTAGTGAAAGTATGTACGTCTTCCAATCGATTTACACATGAGAGAAAAAAGAATTAGTTGACGCGGATTCTCGGGTGAGCGGCGGAAATTCTCGAACGGTTGACGAGGGCTATTGGGCGGTCCATCCAGCTTTTCGAGCGGTTGGCGGGAGCTATTGGGCGGTACACCTAGCTTTTCGAGCGGTTGGCGGGGGCTATTGGGCGGTACACCCAGGCTTTCGAGCGGTTGGCGGGGGCTATTGGGCGGTCCACTACATAGCAAAAAAGCTCCCCCCACCAATAAGTATTTGGTGGGGGGAGCTATGATTTCAATTACTATCAGCCCGTTATCATTTCTCCGATGAGACGCGGACCTTCTACTGCTACTTTTCCTACAGTAATATGTTTTTGTATAAGTTTCATGGATTGTTCTACATTTTCTGTATTTGAATGAATGATGGCGAGCGCTTCACCTTCTTGCACAGCGTCACCAATTTTCTTAGTTAACACAATTCCTACTGCCAGATCAATTTCAGCATCTTTGGTGGCTCTTCCTGCACCGAGGAGCATTGCGGCAACACCGATGTCATCTGCTTCCATCTTCGTAACATAACCTGATGATAGCGCCGGTACGACTATTTGGTATTGTGCGGTTGGCAATAATGAAATATCATGTATGACCTTACCGTTACCACCTTGTGCTTCAATCAATTTACCGAATAATTCAAGCGCTGAACCATCAGCAATGACGGCTTTTAACATACTCCGAGCTTCATCGATTGAATCTGCTTTTGCTCCAGCTACAATCATTTTGCTACCAAGAACGAGACAAAGTTCTGTCAAATCTTCTGGACCATTCCCTTTGAGGGTTTCAATTGCCTCAATCACTTCAAGAGAGTTTCCGATTGCAAACCCTAATGGCTGACTCATATCAGAAATGACTGCCATCGTATTTCTACCGACCTGCTTTCCAATGGCAACCATTGAATGCGCCAGCACTTTTGCGTCCGCTTCCGTTTTCATGAATGCGCCGTCTCCCGTTTTCACATCCAAAACAATTGCATCTGCTCCTGCAGCAATTTTCTTACTCATAATGGAACTTGCAATTAGTGGAATACTATTAACCGTAGCCGTCACATCACGCAAGGAATACAGTTTTTTGTCGGCAGGCGTCAAGTTGCCACTTTGACCAATGACCGCCAACTTTAAATCATTCACTTGCTTTACGAACTGTTCTTCAGTTAATTCAATGTGAAACCCTTCTATCGACTCTAGCTTGTCGAGTGTCCCACCAGTATGACCAAGCCCCCTGCCGCTCATCTTCGCGACGGGAACGCCGCATGCTGCAACCAGTGGGGCAAGTATTAGTGTTGTTGTGTCGCCAACACCACCGGTAGAATGTTTATCGACTTTTATTCCTTCGATTGCAGACAAGTCGATTTGGTCACCAGATTCTACCATCGCCATAGTTAAGTATCCTTGTTCTTCCGAAGTCATCCCTTTGAAATAGACCGCCATAAGGAATGCACTCGCTTGATAGTCAGGAATCGATCCATCTGTATATCCATTCACGAAGAATGTAATCTCTTCTTTCGTCAGGGCGTAGCCATCTCGTTTTTTCTCAATTACATCAACCATTCTGAACAAAATCATCACACCTCTTCTAATAAATCTAAGAAACTCTTGCCGAATTCAGGCATTTTCACATTAAAGTTTTCTGCAATCGTCGCGCCAATGTCTGAGAAAGTTTCATTCTGCGGCATGGCTCCACCCTTGTTAAATGATGGTGAGTAAATAATAAGGGGAACATATTCCCTTGTATGATCTGTACCTTCATGGACGGGATCATTGCCGTGATCTGCAGTTAGGATTAGCAAATCATTCGGACGCATTGCACTCATGATTTCTGCGAGTCTCACGTCGAACTCTTGCAGAGCATTTCCGTAACCAAGGGGATCCCTGCGATGCCCAAATAATGCATCAAAATCAACCAGATTTGTGAAACTGAGCCCCGTGAAGTCTTTTTTCATAACATCCAACAACTTATCAACACCGTCCATATTGCTGACAGTACGTACCGAATCCGTTATTCCTTCTCCATTATAAATATCAGAGATTTTTCCAATTGCAATCACTTCATAACCCGCATCTACCATTTCATTCATGACAGTACGACCGAATGGCTTCAATGCATAATCATGGCGGTTCGTAGTACGTTCGAAATTACCCGGTTCGCCGATGAACGGACGTGCAATAACACGACCGACTAAAAACTCGGGCTTCATTGTTAATTCTCGTGCTATTTCACAAATCCGATATTGTTCCTCAATCGGGATAATCCCCTCGTGCGCAGCGATTTGCAATACTGGATCCGCCGACGTATAGACAATTATTGCGCCGGTCTCCATATGTTCTTGACCTAACTCATCAATAATTCCAGTACCACTTGCCGGTTTATTGCCAATTACTTTCCGACCAATGCGTTGCTCTAATTCTGAAATCAGTTCTTGTGGGAAACCATTTGGATATACTTTAAATGGTTTGTCAATATTGAGGCCCATTATTTCCCAATGACCCGTCATAGTATCTTTCCCAACAGAAGATTCCTGCATTTTACCAAAATAGCCTCTTGGTTCATTCACAGGAGGGATGCCTTGTATTTCACTAATATTGGAAAGCCCAAGACTGCCCATAATTGGCATATTTAATCCCCCCACAGCTTCACCGATATGACCCAGTGTGTCTGCACCTACATCACCGAAAAGATGTGCGTCTGGCGATTCCCCTATCCCCACGGAATCGAGTACGATTAGATGGACGCGTTCAAATTGTTGTTTTTTCATTATATTTCCTCCATAAATTACGATTTCTTTAGACTTTTAAGCTCTAGGATGAAACTTCACATAGACGTCTTTCAACCTGGATCGGCTGACATGCGTATATATTTGTGTAGTTGAGATATCGGCGTGACCGAGCATTTCTTGCACTGCCCTTAAATCTGCGCCATTTTCGATAAGATGTGTAGCAAAAGTATGCCGCAGTATATGTGGTGTCAACTCTTTCTGTATACCCGCTTTTAAGGCATGTCCATTCAACAGTTTCCAACAACCCTGTCTAGTTAGTCTAGTTCCCCTCATATTAACGAATAATGCTTCAGTTCCTCTTTGTTTCTCGATGAAAATCGGTCGAGCTTCTTCTATATAGCGCTTACATGCCTCGATAGACTTGCCTCCAAGCGGGATAATTCTTTCCTTACCACCTTTACCAAATACACGGACGAATCCCATAGATAAGTGAATATCATCCATATTAAGTCCAATCAGTTCACTTACCCGCATTCCCGTCCCATATAAAATTTCAAGTAAGGCCGTATCTCTTACGCCCTGAGGCTTAGAACGATCTGGTGACTCAATCAACTTGTCTACTTCTTCCATCGACAAAATACGCGGTAACTTTTGTTCAAGTTTCGGTAATTCCAAATGGACGGTTGGGTCTTGCGTTGTTACTTTTTCCCGAAGTAAAAATTGGTGAAACGAACGAATGGATGAAATATGCCTGGATATGGTTCGTGGTGATTTCCCGCCTTCTTTCATCTTTCGCAGATGACTTAGTATTGCTGGACGGTCAACGTCATCGATTGATTTATAACCTGCTAGTTCCATATTCCCCATATATTCATCAAGGTCCCTTTTATATGAAACAATTGTATTTACGGATAATTGGCGCTCCACTTTTAGGAAGTGCATATAATCCTCCAGTGCAAAACCGCTATCTTTCATAAACGGCGGGAAACATAAATAAAAATTCCTTCTGCTTTCAATTTAAGCAAACCCCTTCCCCCTTTTACCAGTTTCAGGAATACAGTACATAATGATGTACGCCACTCAGCTCTTAATATCGAGACATAAAGTTGGCGACCGTAACCTAGACGCAAAACCCTCATTCTCTTCAACCTTTAAGTAATACATGAACCATTTTTCACAATTTCAATTTCAATGAAAAAAGGACAGCTTTATGCTATCCTCTGTTTCAGTCTCCACTTTCATCAGTGTTTGATTTACATCTTTTACAAATGCCATGAAACGTTAACCAGTGGTCTTTAATTGCGAATTCAAAACGGTTCTCAACAATCTTTTCAACATCTCCGAGAAGATCCTCCTGAATTTCATCCACTGCTCCACATTCGATACATATAAGATGGTGATGAAAATGCGCAGCGCCTTCCTGCCGCAGATCATATCGCGATACACCGTCACCAAAATTGATTTTATCGACTACCTTTAGATCTGTTAGCAATTCTAGCGTTCGGTACACAGTAGCAAGCCCGATTTCCGGTGCTTTCTCTTTAACTAGCAAAAATACATCTTCAGCACTCAGATGATCTTCCTCATGCTCAAGGAGGACCAAAACCGTCGCTTCACGCTGAGGCGTCAGCTTGTAGCTGGCCCCGTGCAATTGTTGTTTTATCCGATCGATTCGGCTCTCCATACGACGCCCCCCTCAAACTGACTCCATTATAACAAACGGTCTTTCCTTATGACAACAGAAAGGGAGCGAGGAGTAAAATGGTGAAACTGATTTTCTATCTTAAAATGAATTGAAAAACGATAATTTCGATGGCTATTACAGCAGTTGAAACACCAATAATTGTCGGTAACGCACGCGTATTGGGTCTTTTCCCAATTGTTGAACGCATAAAGTATGGCGGGCTGAGGACAGCACAATACACTAGAAACATGAAACAAATAAGAAACTGAAAAGGGAACCACCAAATCGAATACTCCATTATTTTCATTCCTGAAGCAAGCAAATACGCGGATGATAACCCAAACAGAACACATTTTACAGCACCGAGAAATAAGACTGTGAACCGTGTTTTTCTAAACGACGACAACCCGAATGCAACGACAAAGAATAATGCTGCCGTTCCTACAGGTCTAATATAGCCTGCATCATGACCTAGAACAACGCGAGCGTCATAGAAGGTAACCACTCTTTCCACTGCGGTCATAGACATCTCACGAAATAAAAGCGCCCCTCCAATATAACCGATCGCGAGAATAACGAATAAATGGATGAACGATAAAGAACGGACCATAGCTGCACCTCCGCATAGTTTGTACAACATATGCTTGTCCGTCCAAAATTAGTTCACTTTGTTAAAAGGTTTTTAGCGTAAAGAATAGCAAAGGCCGTTTTGGCATCAAAAATATCCCCGGCTGTAACCATTTCTTCCGCTTCCTTTAGGGTCACTTCCAGCAGTCCAATGAATTCATCTTCATCGCCAGAAGCAGGATTGTCGATTTTATATAAGTTCCTTGCCAAGTAGATGTGAATGATTTCATTCGCAAAACCTGGTGAAGTCGCAAATGATTGAATATATGTAAAATCTTTAGCGCCATACCCTGTTTCTTCTTCAAGTTCACGGACCGCTGTGATCTCAGGTTTTTCTCCAGGATCGATTTTGCCAGCAGGTATCTCAATTAATATACGATCCAATGCTTTTCGATATTGTTCAACGAGAACAATTTTCTCCTCTTCAGTAATCGCTAGGATTGCGACCGCACCCGGGTGTTTGATGAGCTCGCGCATAGCGCTATTCCCGTCCGGCAGCTCTACCTTTTCAACGCGCAAAGTGATCACTTTTCCTTCATACAACGTTTCTCCTGAAATTGTTTTTTCTTCGTAATTTTTCAATACAATCAATCCCTTCAAATGGTATTTCTAATGGAGTCATTGTACCATGGGAAAAACAGGGGGTGTTCTTATGAAGAAAAGAGAGTTGGGTAATAGCGGGCTTTTCGTCTCTGAAATTGGATTCGGCTGCATGTCGCTTCCTAATGATTTTGATGAATCAAAAAGGATTGTTGATGCTGCCCTACATGAGGGCATAAATTATTTTGATACTGCAGATTTATATGATGCTGGTAAAAATGAAGAACTTATTGGGAAAGCTTTGAAAGGCAAGCGTCAAGAAATTATCCTGGCTACAAAAGCGGGAAACAAAATGAACGCGGATGGTAACGGATGGACATGGGACTCTTCTAAAGAACATATTATGGCTGCCGTAAAAAAGAGCTTGTTGCGTCTAGGAACAGACTATATCGATGTCTACCAGCTTCACGGGGGAACGATGGAGGACAATGTTGAGGAAACGATTGATGCATTCCAGAGCTTGAAAAAAGAAGGTCTGATTCGTCAATATGGCATTTCTTCCATTCGTCCAAACGTCATTAAACGATTTTTGGAGAGTGGTTCCGCAGTCACAGTCATGATGCAATATAATTTACTTGACCGCAGACCTGAAGAATGGTTTCCAATGATACACAGCGCTGGTGCATCTGTCATTACTCGAGGAACGATAGCCAAAGGATATTTAACTTCGGAAGGATTATCAAGAGCCAGTAAAACGGACGGATTTGTCGAATATGATACAAATGCGTTAAAACAGGTACTCGTATCGCTCGATAGCAAATCAGAAGATTTACATGCAGCTGCAATTGCATTCGTACTTGAAGATAAAACGGTTGGTTCTGCACTTATTGGTGCTCGTACAACTGAACAATTGCTCGATTCCATTATTGCTTACGAGAAAAAGGTAAGTGAATTTGAAATGGCTCAACTAAGAAACATTGCAAAAAAACATGTATATAAAGAACATCGCATTAAGTTGTAGATTGTTGGCATTTAAAAGCAGTTCACCTTGCTACAAAATCTTGGGTGTGTTATGTTGACTAGACGTCAGAATGTAACGAGTGATATAAATGATAAAAATGAGTTCACCAAACACTATATTTTTAAAACAAAATCCCTTGACTGGACTCAGTCAAGGGATTTTGTTTCCTTAAGACAACTTGGTAATTATATGCTATTTACAGTGAGAAAGCACCTAGTTTAAGTTATACAAGGAGGAGACTTTTTTGGATGAACAAAAATACAAAGATCTTAAATTAGGCGAACGTGGTGCAATAATAAGTATAATTGCATATATATTTCTTTCTGTATTGAAGATAACTATAGGGAATATTACTAATTCAGAAGCTTTAAAAGCAGATGGTTTAAATAACACCTCCGACATCATTGCTTCCATTGCCGTACTTGTTGGGTTAAAACTCTCTCAAAGACCACCAGACAAAAATCATAAATATGGACACTGGAAAAGCGAAACAATCGCTTCTTTGCTTGCCTCTTTCATCATGATGGCAGTAGGTATACAGGTATTAATCAGTGCAGCCATCACTTTTTTTCAAGGAGGTAATGAATCTCCAGATATACTCGCTGGATATGTCGGTATTTTTTCTTTCGGAGTAATGTATGTAGTATACCGTTACAATAAAAAGCTGTCAGAAAGAATAAATAGCCAAGCTATCATGGCCACTGCAAAGGATAATATATCAGATGCTTGGGTAAGTATTGGTGCAGCAATTGGGATATTTGGCTCCCAATTAGGCATGCCATGGCTTGATCCGCTTACTGCCTTAGTTGTAGGATATCTAATTTGTAAAACTGCATGGGATATTTTTAGTCAAGCCTCTCATGATTTAAGTGATGGATTTGATGAAATTGAAATGATTGTCTATAAGAATACAATTCAAGCGGTACCCGGCGTTCAGAAAGTAAAAGAAGTAAAAGCTAGAAAGTATGGTAACAACGCAGTTGTCGATGTGGTCATTCTTGTAGAATCATCTCTAAATATTGATGAAGCGCACAGTATTTCGACATCAGTTGAAAAAGTATTAGTAAATAAACATGATGTATACGACGTACACGTTCATGTGGAACCTAATTCGAATTCGGAGCAGGATTAGTTACAAATCCATCATAATTTATTGAGGAGTGTTAATTATGTGGAAGTACCTAATAGTACTCGTATGTTGTACTTTTTTTCCGGGCTGTACTCAAGGAGACAATAGTGAGGCAATAAACCAGATAGAAATGCTTTATTATCGCTGATAGCATACTGTTTTAACACTTGGTGATAATTGTTAAATATGTTTAAATTTACGGAATCGTATTTGCTATTGGACTATGCACAGTCGAATTTATTAGTTCTGTATATCACCCATGATACTATTCTTCTCTTTTATATCCTTAGAAACAAAAAGCTTCATCCCCAGAAATTGGAATGAAGCTTTTTGTCGTGGTTACGTATTTATTATCGAGCACCAATTAGTTCTTCATAAGTAATCTCGATCATTCCTGGAATCTCAGTCGGAGATACCCCCAATAAGTCGCAAGGACGTCCAACCTTATCTATTTTGCCATCTTTAACTTTAACGATGCGGTCCGCAAGTGCGTGGGCATCATTTTGATTATGTGTGACAAAAATTGCAGTTATTTTTGCCGCCTTGAGAATCCTCCGAAGATCTTCACGTATTTTCACTTGCAAATCTGTATCCAGGTTACTGAATGGCTCATCAAGAAGAATCAGTTCAGGTTCCGGAGCTAGTGCCCGTGCAAGTGCAACCCGCTGCTGCTGGCCTCCACTCAATTGGTGAGGATACCGTTTTTCAAATCCTGTTAGTTCAACGAGTTCAAGCACTTCTTGTGCACGCTTTTTTTTGTCTTTCCTAGTCATTTTCGGGAGCCCAAATAGAATATTTTCCTCAACACTCATATGCGGAAAAAGTGCATAGTCCTGAAAAACCATACCGATTCCACGTTTTTCCGGTTGCTGGAACGTCTGGTCGCAAAACATCTTCTTACCATTCAGATTAAATGAGCCTCCTGCCGGCATTTCTAGCCCTGCAATTAAACGAAGAAGTGTACTTTTTCCACTTCCACTGCGGCCAAGTATTGAAATAATTTCTCCTTTTTCCACCGTGAAGGAGAAATTATCGATCGTTTTCAAGGGAGATTTGGGATAAGAAAACTGCAAACTTTTAATATCCATAAACATATTATTCTGGCTCCTCTCTGAGTAGCTTATGGAAAACATAGATCGCAATCGTGCTAACACCTACAATTAATAATGATGCTTGCGATGCTTCCATAATCTTTTCATCACTTGCATATTGGAACGCCTTTGTCGCTAATGTATCGTAATTAAATGGCCGTAAGATTAGCGTTAGCGGAATTTCTTTCAGTATATCTACAAACACAAGAATAAATCCACTAATAATAGCGCCTTTCATCATCGGTACATCTATCTTGAAAAACGTTCTAAAGCTGTTCGCTCCTAGCATACGAGACGCATCACGGAAATCTGTTCCAATTTTATCGAAACCCGATTCAATTGAATTATAGCCGATTGCAAAAAAACGGATGACATACGCACTAATAAGCATAAACAAACTGACGCTCAAGACGAGTTCTGAATCTGTACCAAAGAATCGATAGATAGGAGCGAGAAATCGGTCAAGCGCAATGAATGTTGTAATAACAGCCACAGCTACAACCACACCGGGTATCGAATAGCCAAGGACCGTCAATTTCGGCAGTACTTTAGCAAACTTGTGATTGACAATTCGACTAAAGTTACCAACTACTAATGAAAATATTATTATTAGAAACGCACCAAGTCCTGCGACAATTACAGAGTTCTTCGTATAGAGTAATACATCCTGCATGGGGACTTTACCAAACGTCAGAATAACCCAATCAATCAACTGGAGTATTGGGATAAGAAATGCCACACTAAAAATAATAACTGTGTACAACGTAGCAAATACCGCTTTCTTCCCTTTTAGTTTTACAAGTGGAAGTGGTCTTACTTTTGTTGTGGAGTAACTAAATTGTTTGCCCCCCCGCAGTAGCCTTTCAATAATCAGAATAACGATAACGATTCCCATAAGAGAGGCAGCTAGTTTAATGGATGACTCCAAATCACCAAGCCCAAACCACGTTTGAAAAATAGCTGTACTAAACGTCTGAATTCCGAAATATTTCACTACCCCGTAATCGTTTAAAACTTCCAAAACTACTAGACTCACCCCACCAATTATGGAAACACGCGAAATTGGGATTACAACTTTAAAAAAGATTTCCAAAGGACCTTTCCCTAAAGTTCGCGCACTTTCAATTAGAGAAGCAGATTGATGAGATAGAAAAATTCTCGTAATCATATATACATACGGATAAAGAAACAGTGTATAAATGAATATCGCACCCGGGACATGCATAATGTCAAAATAAGCAGGATTCGGTGTGATATCGAAATGATTACGTAGAGTCTTTTGAATGACGCCCGTGTAATTAATGATGCCGTGATACGTATAGGCACCAATGAAAGGCGGAATCGATAATGGTAGAATAAGCGCCCATTTCATAAAGTTCCTGAGTGGAAAGTTATATTGGGCAATGAGCCATGCGAGGCTGAGCCCGATTGCAATCGTGAACAGCGCAGTATAGAAAACGAGTGTGAGCGACGATTTTATATAGTTAAGAAGCATGAATTCCTTTATATGTGCCCAATTTTCACTTGCTGGTGAAAAAATACCTACTACAATCGATACATTAGGTAAAAAAAGCAAGATGATAATGAGTACTGCGCCAATCGTCCACCCGTTCACATTAGCTAAATGCTTGTTCATAATAAAACCCATCCTTTACCTTTTCAGCAATAACCCCCTTGCCGGAAATAGGGAAGGGGGCTCGACTATTATTTCCAGCCGACTTCGTTAAAAATCATAATCGCTTTCGCGTTATTTTCCCCAAGAGTCGATAATGGTATATCTTGTTCTTTAAAGTCTCCCCAAGATTTAAGGAGTTCTGAAGGTTCTACATTTTCATTCACCGGGAATTCATAATTTGCAGAAGCAAACTCAGCTTGCGCTTCTTCCCCAGTGAGGAATTCTAGTAATTTAACCGCGTTCTCCGCGTTTTTAGAATCTTTTATGACCCCTGCTCCACTAATATTCACATGTGTACCAGTAGTCTCTTGGTTCGGGAAGAAAACACCAAGGTTCTCGGCTACTTTCACTTCCTCCGGTTCTTCTGAATGAAGCATTTGACCGAAATAGTATGAATTCATAATTGCGACATCACCGATTCCCGCAGCGATTGCTTTCGCTTGGTCTCGATCTCCGCCTTCAGGATTTTGGGCAAAGTTATTGACGAGACCTTGTGCCCATTCTTTTGCTTTTTCTTCACCATTTATCTCGATGAATGAAGCGAGAAGTGACTGGTTATAAACACTTTCAGAAGATCGGACGAGAACACGTCCCTTCCACTTGGCTTCAGTAAGCGCTTCGTACGTGGATAGCTCTTCAGGTTTAACCTTATCTATATTATACACGAGAATTCTTGCACGCTTCGTCAAACCCACCCACATATCATCAACATCACGCAAGTTTTCAGGTATTTGTTTCGATAAGATATCACTTGACACGGTTTGAAGGAGTCCTTCTTCTTTCGCACGATACAGTCTACCGACGTCAGCTGTTAGTAATACATCCGCTTTCGTTGCAGATCCTTCACGCTTGATGCGCTCGATTAGTACATCAGCTTCGTCTTTGATGACGTTAACTTTAATGCCTGTTTCTTGTTCAAACTTCTTATATAATTCATTATCAACTTCATAATGACGGCTTGTATACAAATTCACTTCCGACTTCTCGGATTTCTTTGCATTTGTATCAGCACCACTATCCTTTTTAGTTGTACTTCCACAAGCAGCAAGTACGAGCATCACGGCAATAACGACTAAGAATAAACTTCTTTTCATGACATTCAACTCCAGACATTTATTTTATAATTGAAAATGATTCTCAATCTCACTAATAATATATAATGAGATACATTGGAAGTCAATCTATATTTTATATTCAGTCAATTCTAAGGCCAGCCTTCTATGATTTGCAAATGTCCCAACTAAAAAACCGCAGCCTCTATATGTTAATAGAACAAGCAGGCGACATGAAAACATATTAAGCTTTTTGTTCAGATAACTGTATTGATTTCTTCTTTTTCGAAGGGATAATATATTTAACGCAATTGCTGTTAAACTACCCGCAACAATACCATTAGGTATATGTGCAAAGAGTTCATTTCAACAGCTGTTAAAGATTCATGATACTCAATGTACATACCGCGTACCACCAATGTGATATTGTTGAGAAAGCAACTAGATTTGGGAGGAAGAATTTTGACGAATCCACATTCCAACTATACAAGTAAGAAATTGAATTTCACTAAGAAAACGTGGATCCTCCTTATTGGTATTATTTTCATGGCATCCACGCTCCGTTCACCATTAACCGCTGTTGGTCCATTAATTTCCTCTATAAAAGACAGCTTGACGATTTCCAATACACTAGCAGGGTTTTTAACAACCATTCCACTGCTTGCATTTGCACTAATTTCACCCTTCGCTCCGAAGATTGCACGACGCTTCGGATTGGAATTGACATTATTCTATTCTCTTCTATTATTGACTGCAGGCATTGTCATTCGTTCTCAGGGTTCAACGTCAAATTTACTTATCGGCACTTTCCTACTTGGACTTGCCATTGCGTTCGGCAATGTTTTATTGCCCAGTTTGATAAAACTCAATTTCCCGCTCCATATTGGACTTATGACTGGCATTTATTCTGTAGCTATGAATATATCGGCGTCAATTGCAGTCGGTGTCAGTGTTCCGCTTGCGAGTGGAATGAATTTCGGATGGCAAGGTGCGCTTGGTGTATGGGGTGTTTTATCTTTCATTGCTGTGTTATTTTGGCTCCCTCAACTTAAAAATAAGAAAACATCAAAAGTGGATACACTCGCATCACTTAAAACAAAATCCGCTTCTCTATTGTGCTCCCCTATGGCTTGGAGCGTAACCTTTTTCATGGGTTTCCAATCATTGTTATTTTATACAACTTCGGCATGGTTACCAGAAGTATTAAAATCTCAAGGATTGGATGCTGGCAGTGCTGGATGGATGGTTTCCCTCATGCAATTTTCACAATTACCCATGACATTCATCATTCCAATTCTAGCCGGGAAAGTGAAAGATCAGCGCTGGATTGTCGCAAGTGCTGCGATTTTATATCTATCGGGTTATATAGGTATTATGGTTGGTGGAACCGCGCTTGTTCCGTTGTTTATGATTTTAATAGGAATTGCCGGCGGCGCAGCTTTCGGACTGTCGATGATGTTCTTCAGCTTACGCACTCGAACACCACATGAAGCAGCTAATTTGTCAGGTATGGCACAGTCTTTTGGCTATGCACTTGCTGCAGCCGGTCCTGTTTTGTTTGGTATTTTGCACGACTTCACATCCAGTTGGACAATACCAATGCTGCTAATTGTCATTTCAAGTATAGGTATTCTTATATCAGGCATGAAAGCAGGTAAAAATGGTTTCGTTACTCCTGAATAACGAAGGAAAAGCCGAAATT
Source organism: Sporosarcina sp. Y1011 (assembly GCF_057669885.1). Classification (NCBI taxonomy): domain Bacteria; kingdom Bacillati; phylum Bacillota; class Bacilli; order Caryophanales; family Caryophanaceae; genus Sporosarcina; species Sporosarcina sp. Y1011. The sequence goes on from NZ_JBYHFP010000010.1 coordinate 67,598, forward strand.
AAAATAATTTCGGCTTTTTTCTATTTAGGGATTTATATGGGATTGTCATTCACACTAAAATATCAATACTCCACAGACTTAAATTTAAATTGGAGCAATCAGCCTAAAAATCATAATTTGCTTCTTTTGCTTCTCTAATCTTTGTATAGGTTTCTGTTAACACAATTGTATCCTCTACTAAACGGTCAATTCGGAAGTGCACATCATCATTTATAATTTCTTTGCGAAGGAAGTCCTTCTCTTCAATAAATACGTAGGTTTGAACGATTTGTGCTTTCATATAGGCTAAAATCGGTTTTAACTGCTGTTCTGCAATTAAGTAATGCTTTTGTGAGCCGGCAGTTACAAGCATGCTCACTACTTTATCCCGAAACGCATTGACCGGTAGTAAGTCAAAAACGTTCTTTAATGTCGCTGGAATAGATGCCTGAAAAATGGGTGTCCCAATGATAATTGCATCAGCTTCCATTATTTTTTTTGATACAAACCCTGTATCTCCTTCATAGTCCAAATAATTGCGCCCATCACTAAATTGAACGTTATAATCAGCTAAGTCTATTAATGTCACTGTTGCATTTGGATATTTTCCAGCAATTGATTCTATTGTGTAGTTCATGGCTGTTCTTGTTTTTGAGCCCACTATTGAACCCGATATTCCAACGATTTTCATGGTAGGATCCTCCTATTTTTTAGCTGTATACTTTTTAATTGCCGGTAAAATTTCTGTGCCAATCAACTCAATATTCTTCATCAATTTATCAAACGGCACACCACCAAAATCCATTTGTGCGATATAACGCTGATGACCAAATAGCTCATGCTGATAGAGAATCTTTTCAATAACTTCTTGGGGGCTACCGATATTCATGACATCACGAGGATCTGCGCCTTGTGCAAAATGTTGTTTCGGATAACCACGCCCGTTAGTGAGTTTCATCCCTTCATTAATATGAGAATAGGTTTCCTTCTGCGCCTGCTGTGTCGTTTCAGCCACATAGAAAAATCCGGCAGTTGCAATTGGGAGTTCAGCTGGGTCAAAGCCACTACGCTCGGCAGCCCCACGATAAGCAGCAATTGTCTGCTGAAAGCTAGTTGCAGGTCCGCCCAACATAGCTAGGAACATAGGAACACCGGCGTTTCCGGCCTTAATCGCGCTTGCGGAGTGTCCACCAACTGCACGCCAAATCGGTAGTGAACCTTTTTGTGGTCGTGGGAGAACCTTTGCATTGTTTAATGGCGCACGGAATTGCCCACTCCAATTGACGGCTTCCTCTTTATTAATTTTCAATAACAGCTCAAACTTCTCTTCAAATAACTCTTCATAATCGCGAATATTATAGCCTAATAAATCAAAGAGCCCAACTCGTGACGCACGCCCAGCGACAATCTCAGCACGACCCCTCGAAATCAAATCAATCGTCGCAAAATCCTCATACACACGAACAGGATCTGACGTACTAATAATCGTAGAAGAGCTTGCGATCTTGATTTTACTAGTTGCTTGCGCAATAGCTGCTAACACAACAGAGTGCGCCTGCGTTGTAAAATACTCCTGGTGACTTTCCCCGACGCTAAAGAAATCAATGCCTGCTTGCTCAGCTAGCTTCGCTAAATCAATGATTTCATGAATACGTTGTTGCGCAGAAATACGTTCTCCAGTATGTGGATTCGGTATATGGTCTCCTAATGTATAAATTCCAAACTCCATTCCTTTACTTTGATCAATACGATACTTCTCCATTTAAATGACCCCTCTCGAATTTCATTATTAATTTCAGTATAATCTTATAACGTATTTATTGTAAGTACACACTAAAATGTGCCATAGTATCAAAAAGGATACTAAAGAGTATAATAAGATGGAAACACAAGGTTACGGTTACTCGGAAAAAGAATAGAAATAGGCGATATTTCGTTCAAATCTGAACGGAATATCGCCCTCTATTTGTATTGTCTTCATTTCAGTTCACTTACTAGAACCCGTTACAAAAGCGTTATATTTTATTAACTAAACCAATTCTTTGATAGCTTTTTCATAATTACTGTGTGCCTTTTCCCAATCTTCTTCTCTGGAGTCTATTGGCTCACCATCAAGCAATGACTTTATGACGTCCAGACATACATGCCATCCTGCAAGGTCTTTTGTTGTTTGCGAAGTTATCGTTTTGAACTTTTCCGTAAATATCATTAAACACCCTTTTAGTTGCGAATGAAGTTCAAAGCGGACAACATCGCCGAACCAATCAAATTCAAGTACTGAATGTAAAGCGTGTTCAAAAATTTCAAGTTCCTCAAACTTCCCGTCCTGCATGTCGAACTTCATGTATCCGCCTTTTCGAGGATCTCCGACACGCAACTCCTGAAACCACTTTTCCAGTTCCCGGTTATCCATCAACATTAACCATACGTTTTCCACGGAATGTTCAAGAAGACGTTCATAGCGGGCGATGTATCCATTTTCAATCTTTTTAATATCGGCGACTATCATAATTCTACTCCTTTATCTTGATCAATTTGATGTTATGCTTACTTGTTTCCACACGGCTTTTCGTCTTACATATTATTTAAAATCAATTTCTAATCCAATTGGGCAATGGTCACTACCGAGAATATGCGAATGGATGGTTGCATCTTTCAGTGACCTTTCGAGCTGTTTTGACACAATGAAATAATCAATGCGCCATCCGATATTGCGTTCCCTCACTTTGCTCATATAGGACCACCACGTATAAGCCCCTTCTAAATCCCGATTGAAATACCGATATGTATCAAGAAAGCCTGCTGATAACAATGCCGTCATTTTACCGCGTTCTTCAATAGTAAATCCTGAATTACCTATGTTTGATTTCACATTTCGCACATCGATTTCCTCATGTGCAACATTCAAATCGCCACACAAAATCACTGGTTTTATATCATTCAACTCTACCAAGTATGCCCGCATTTTATCTTCCCACTCCAAACGGTAAGGCAGTCGAGTCAAATCTCGTTTAGAGTTTGGCGTGTAGACATTTACCAAGTAAAACTCAGGGAACTCCAACGTAAGAATCCGTCCTTCATCTTCTGAATCCATTTCCCCTACGCCATATTTCACTGTTAGCGGTTTTTCTTTCGTGAACACAGCTGTTCCAGAATACCCTTTCTTCAACGCATAATTCCAGTATTGAAAATAACCATCCAACTGCATGTCGATTTGTCCTTCTTGTAATTTGATTTCTTGTACACAGAAAATATCAGCGTCTACCAATTCAAAGTATTCCAAGAAACCTTTTCCTACACACGCCCTTAATCCATTGACGTTCCATGATACTAATCTCATTCTAATAATCTCCTTAGGATACATACTTCTAAGCTGTTTCACTGTTATTAAATTACCGTTTTGTTTGTTTAGTTAATTTATGCAAAAACAGTCACTCGATATCCATTGCCGAAGCTACTTGATATAAGTCCAAGTCAATATCGAGCTGTTTTCCCATTGCCAAATAGGCTAGTTGCTGCCCTAAGAACGGTCCTACTGTTAATCCGGAAGCACCTAAACCATTCGCTAGCAATAGCCCTTGTACCCCAGGCACTTCACCAATAATCGGAAGGAATCCAGGTGTGAAAGGCCGGTACCCGATTCGTGCTTCCGTAAAGGTACTATCCGATAATCCTGGTGCGACTTGTAGCGCTTTGCCTATAACCTCATTTAAACCGCCTGCAGTCACACGCATATCGAATTGCATTTCATCTTCGTGCGTTGCCCCGATAACCACTTTCCCATCATCAAATGCTAATATATATTGATCCGTAGGTGGTATTACAACTGGCCACTCATTCGTTTGTGCATCTTCAAGCTGTAAATGAACGATTTGGGCTTTTTGAGAAGTCACTTGTAAATGTATATCCATTGGCTTCATCAATTCAGCTGCCCAAGCACCTGCAGTAACAATAACAGTATCGGCAGTAAATTGAGTCCCATTAACCTGAACACCCGTTACCATTTTGTTGGTAAACGTCAGTTTTGCTGAGCCATTCACAAAAACCGCACCATGTTTTTTTGCAGCATTGACCAAAGCAGTTCGCAAAGCTCGCCCATTTACACGTGCCGCCCCGCTTACATAGACCGATCCATATTCCTCTGAAAGAGGCGGGAATAATGCATTTGTTTCATTTTTTGTCATTTGACGAATTTCACCCATTTCTGGTGCATCATCTAGTCTTTTCTTCGCTCGTTCTTCCATCTTTTGAAGTTTAAGCGGATCTGTATGCAAGCTGACTGCCCCAACCCTTTGGTACCCAGTTTCAGTTTCCCCGTCCTCTTCTAATTGCTGAATTAGTGACACATAATAAGCCGCGCCACCTTTTGCAAGTGCATACCAAGCTTTATTTCTTCTCTGAGAAAGCCATGGACAAATAATTCCTGCGGCGGCGTCTGTGGCCTGCCCTGCATCCTGCCGATCCACAACCGTCACATGAGCGCCCGCTTTCACCAAGTGATAAGCTGTCGAAGCGCCTAAGATTCCACCACCGATAATGATAAATGATTTCAATAAATACACCTTTTTTCTCTATAATCTGTTTTAATCATACCAGTTTAGATAATCAATGTATCCAAGTTACATTGTCGAAACTAAAAAGACATAACTTGTTGGATAGCCAACAAGTTATGTCTTCTTTCATCACACGGATAGTAGCGCCGCATCACTATTCAATTTTTCTCCCCGAATTCGTTGGAATTCAGCCATTAGCTTTTCAATCGTTAACTGCTTCTTTTCTTCAGCTTCGACTTCCAAGATGATTTGTCCCTTATCCATCATTATCAATCTGTTGCCAAGATCCATCGCTTGCTGCATATTATGCGTAACCATTAGCGTTGTCAATTGATCCTTTTCAACAAGTTCTTTTGTTATATTTGTAATTAATGCTGCTCTTGACGGATCCAGTGCTGCCGTATGCTCATCAAGAAGCAAGATGGCCGGTTGTGTAAAAGTAGCCATTAACAGAGAAAGCGCTTGACGCTCTCCTCCAGAAAGCATGCCTACTTTTGCATTTAGCCTGTCTTCGAGATTTAAATGAAGTGTTTCTAGTGATTCCCTGAACAACTCACGGCGTTTCTTATGAACACCTTTCCGTAAACCGCGTTTTTTGTCTCTGGAAAAAGCCATTGCTAGGTTTTCCTCGATCGTCATGGAAGGAGCGGTACCAGACATAGGATCCTGGAATACTCGACCAATCATAGCAGATCGTTTATATTCAGGCAGTTTCACCACGTTTTTACCTTCAATTTCAATCGTGCCAAAATCAGGTGTTAGTGCTCCTGAAATCATATTCATCATGGTTGATTTCCCTGCACCATTACTGCCGATAACAGTAACAAAATCGCCTTTTTTTAAATGCAAATTGATTTGATCAAGTGCAATTTTTTCATCGGGAGTTGCTTCATTGAATACTTTATTAATCTGTTGGAGTTTCAACAATTGCTTTTCCCTCCTTTTTCTGCGCTTGATTATTACCTGATAATCGTTCTGCATAACGTTTTGCTTTTCTATTATTCTCCCGCCTTTTTTCAAGAAATTGCGGTAAAATGAGTGCGGCTATTACGATAACAGCAGTGATTAATTTCATATCTCCCGTATCAAGAAACTCTACGCGCAGAGCCAGGCCTAATACTATTCTATAAATAATAGCCCCTGCAATAACCGCGAGTGTTGTTCGTATAATTGTTTTTGTACCAAAGATTGCTTCACCGATAATTACTGAAGCCAACCCGATAACAATCATTCCGATACCCATACCGATATCTGAGAACTTTGAGTACTGCGCAATTAAGGCACCCGAGAATGCTACAAGCCCATTTGATAAGCCTAATCCTAAGATAACGAGTGTATCTGTATTAGCTGAAAAACTACGAATCATTTTTTTATTATCGCCGGTCGCCCGAATGGCAAGTCCAATTTCTGTTTGAAGAAACCAATCCACTACGAATTTAATTATTAGTGTAATAATAATAACTAAAAACAGCGTTCCCCATGTAGATGGCAAGTATTTAACACCTAGCATGGAGAAAAACTGATTAATCGCATTATCGATTGGAAGCGTACTCCAAAATGTGTAAAAACCACTAAACAACGTCTCAGCATTTAATAAAGGAATATTAGGACGTCCAATTGATGTTTCTGACGTCATTCCCATAATCCTTAAATTGATTGAGTATAGTGCGATCATCATTAAAATTCCTGCTAGCAATGGGTTTATTTTTCCTTTTGTATGTAAGAGCCCCGTAATACAACCAGCTATAAATCCAAATACGATAGCTACTCCAGTTGCCAATAGTGGATGATAGCCAAAGAAAATCATTGTTGCTGCAACTGCCGCTCCTGTTACAAAACTTCCATCTACCGTAAGATCGGGGAAATCAAGCACCCGAAATGTGATATACACTCCGAGTGCCATGATTGCATAGATGATTCCTTGCTCAACAGAGCCGAAAATAGCACTAAACATACAGAATCATCTCCTAATTTATTCGCTGAATTCAGCTTTCCATTCATCTTTAATAGTAAGCCCAATTGAATCAGCCGTATCTTTGTTCATAATAAGTTTCAAGTTTTGTGGAATTTGAACCGGTAAAGTAGCTGGTTCACTTTCACCTTTTAATACCTTCACCGCCATTTGACCTGCTTCATAACCGATATCGTAATATTCGAATCCATATGCCGCTAAGCCACCACGTTTTACTGAATCGAATTCACCTACCATTACCGGAAGTTTATGTTCATTTGCTACGGATACTACAGATTCAAGTGCAGAAACAACAGTATTATCTGTAATGATATAGAATGCATCCACTTTTCCAATCAAGGATTCTGTAGCCTGTTTAACATCAGCTGAAGTGGCAACCGATGCTTCTTTTACGCTCATATCCATATCTTTTAGCAATTCTTTTACTGCATCTACTTGCGCACGGGAGTTCTGTTCGCCGGAGTTAAATACCATCCCAACATTTTTTACCCCAGCTTCTTTAAGGAATTTCATTGTATTCGGAATAGCTTCAGGGTGGTTATCAATCGTACCCGTGACATTTCCACCTGGACTCTCATTTGAAGCAACAAGTTCAGCACTTACTGCATCTGTAACAGAAGTGAAAATAATCGGAATTTCTTGCGTAACACTAGCTGCTGCTTGTGCACTTGGTGTAGAGTTTGCAAAAATCAAGTCAACGCCTGAACTAGCTAGATTATTTGCGATTGTTGTATTTGCACTGTTGTCGTTCTGTGCATTTTGAATATCATATTCTACTTCAAGACCTGCATCTTCGATAGCCTTTTGAAAACCATCGAACGCTGCGTTTAAAGATGGGTGTTCTACAATTTGCGTCACACCAATTTTATATTTTTCAGTTTCTTCATTAGCTTCTGTCTCTTTATCGTCATTTGACGCTGTAGAGGTTTTTTCAGCTCCACCACATGCTGCGAGAACGAACATAATACTCAAAAGCCCTACTGTATACGCTATCCAATTCTTCTTCATTCAATTTCCCCCTTTTACATTTATCGCTTTCTTTTAGTCTTTTTTTATAGCGATAATTATTCGTAATAGTACACTGTCCACTAGTGTTAGTCAATAGAATTTAAATTCCCAAGTGCAGTAGAACGCTTTATACTTTACTTAAAATCTATTTCTTCAGTAAAAATTAAAAATGCATTTCTTTGTATAAAAATAAAGAAGTTTTACTTAATCTCATTATCATGAATTGTACAAAAAAGAGACCAGTTCTCCTATTGGAGTGCTGATCTCTTTATATTTCAACTATCGGAAAAAGTGACTTGAGAAAAAATAGTACTTCATGCAACCTTTTCATGGTATTTATTTATCAACACGTCCAATTCTTGACTGCATTCAACAACCAAAGGATGAGTAAACCCGAACGTTTTTGCTTTCCTATACATGATCTTTCTTTTAATCCCAATTTGAACTAACAATGCTTTTTCATTAAATAGATTTTTCACAATTTTTCCTCCATATGATATATTGGGCTTCATATCTTGAAGTTATTTTCTTGTAGGTTAAGAAGCAACGAGTTCATCGTATAACACTCTTCATGAAAATAATGTCGTATTGTAGTGTTTTTTTAAAATGTTCACCAAACCATCACAATTAAGACACATATTTTAGAATAGCAGTTGATTTCTTTGACTTCCTTACAGCAATTAACAAAGTTTTTACTGTCACCTATTTAATATTTCGCATAAAATTTTACAGTTCTTAATTTTGACCAATTGTACCTTACTATAGAATGCTCATTTTACACATTAACAATTATAAGTTTTAAAAACGGATTGAATTCGCTTACTGAGCCATATTAATAAAGATCAATACTTGAAGAGGAGGTTTGACCATGAAACGAAATAATACTGAAGATACCACTAAAAATTCTACTGGGCCGCAACTTCAAAAAATGAAAAAAGGTAAATCAGGCGTTATGAAAGAAGAAATTTCTCTTGAGTTAGCTGAACTGGAAAATTTAAATCCCACTCATGAGCCAATGACTCCAAATCAACGCGAAAAAAGCGAATCTGAAAAAACGTATAAATAACTGAGAGAAGTAACTACCTAGGTAGTTACTTCTCTTTTACATACTTTGGAATAAGTACAATAAGATTGATGAAAGTCATGGTTACCTTTACCTGACATCAAGATTGATAGGCAATATCCCTTACCCCGGTATCCATTCACAGAAAGCATTTTTACACCTTGCCTATACCTATATTATTCAATGAGTACTGGGTGTGTTAACAGACGTAACAAAACCAACCGTCTTTAAAATAAAAAACGGTTGGTCTTTGACTTAAATCGTTACTTTTCAAATACTTGATGAAGCACATCATTGGGTTTACTATTATTCAGGTTTTTGTAGATACAGCTTGCCGGTTTTTCCCGTAGCGATTCAGAGAAAGCGTTTGCCAGGTCTGCTTCACCAGATACATGGATTTCTCGCCACCCTTTTTCTTTCTTTAATTTCTCAACGATTTCCACCATACCTTTATAAAATCTCTGCAAGTTTTCTCTTAGACGAGGTTCAATCGCATCGACTTTCGAACTCCCCAAACCCAGATTATGCGCGGCAGATGCTTTATTCCGCTCTCCCCATCCTTCCAGGTTCGGATCAAATTCGTAAGTTAGTTCATCCTTAATGGCTCCCATTGCTGTGTCTAAAATGCGTACTTCCCCAAAACTAGGCAAGATAATACCTGCCTCTGGATAGGCTTTGTACATATATTCCATCTCTTCAGTTACAGCATGATTTTCCCAGTGGAAACTCGTTTTCACAGGAACTTGAACATAGTGAACTGACCATAATTCCGGATCTATTGAGGCGAAGATTACCACGCCTTTGTTCAAATCATTCTTATTATCCTCGATTTCTTTTTCGACTTTTTTTCTCAATGCAGTAAATGCTTTCATTTCATTTTCATCTTTAGAAGCTGTTAAATATTCATCAATGCGCTTTAAACCACTTTTCAAATGAATTCTCCAAGCACCGTTTAATTGTTCAGGATCACCCGGATTGGTGTTTAAATACACACTCAAGACACAGCGATTTTCACAGTGAAATTCTTTCAAGGTTTGAAGTTCTTTGCTAATAGACATCATTTAACCTCCTTAAATTTCGTTCCACTCTAAGCATACCCTTGCTCGTCTAGTCTAAAACGATTTTTGCGGGGTATCTTCTTTAAGTGACACCGAAACGTTGTCCATTTTCAAAGTAATCGATGCATGAATTACTTTTCACCAACGAATAAACACCTACGAAAAGGCAACATCGCCATTTTCGCAGGTGTTTATAGAAGTCTATACTAATTAGGTCAAGATTTTTGGTTTTCTTTGTTTCAATAACGGTTCCCGAGATTCTATTTCTTTACACGTTTCAATATCAATGAACGTACTTGTTTCATTAAACCATCGATCGGGTGCTTGATGTCCCCAAAATGTTTGACGAAGTGGGTCATTTAAATCCCAGCGTTTAGGCTTTAAGTCAGGATCGGTGGTTAAATAATCTCCCGTGTATAGTTCTATACGATGCCCATCCGGATCTCTCAAATAGAGAAAAAAAGCATTTGACAAGCCATGGCGACCAGGACCGCGCTCTATTGAATCCGCATACCCCATACTAGCCAAAGTATCACAGCAATCGAGCACGCTAAGGCGATCTGTTAATGAGTATGCAAAATGATGCAATTTTGGACCAGGACCACTCATAAATGCTTGGTCATGTACAGTTGGTTTGCGATAAAGCCATGCTGCCCACAAGTCTCCCTCTTCAGTATCTGTATACTCTGAACACGAGAATCCTAAGTGATTGACGTAGAAATCATAAGCTTTCTGAACGTCTGGAACAGCACAGTTTACGTGGTCAATTCGCTGAATCTTGGCTCCGCGATAGAGGTCATATCGCTGAAGCATCCGGTCAACAGTGGTCATTTCCGCAAAAAACTCTAAAGGAATACCTGAGACATCATGCACTCGAAGTGTTCTTCCAATTGCATGTTGTTCCCCTTTATCCATCCATTTTGTTTGTAAACCTAGCGATAGGAATAATTTTTCGATTTCCTCAAGATCCTGTTCTTTTTCGACCTTATAGCTTAGTACTTCAACAACGGCTTTGTCTGCTTTTTTCAAAAGCAAACTATGATGCGAATGTTCCTCTAAACCTCTTAAGTAAATATGGTTTTCATCACTTTCTGTTTCAATCATGCCTAACCCATCAACATAGAACTGACGAGACACTTGCAAATCCACTACATGAAGAACGGTTCTCGCAATTCGAATGATTGAAAAGTCCAACTTACTCACCATGCCTTCCTTTATTTTTTTCCGAACTGCTGTATACGATGTTCATCAATGGATACATGAATTATTTTTTGTTCAGTATAAAAATCAAAGCCATAGTGTCCGCCTTCACGACCGATTCCAGAAGATTTCATCCCTCCAAAAGGTGTTCTTAAATCGCGGACGTTTTGAGCGTTCACCCAAAGCATCCCCGCTTCAATCTTGTGTGCAACTCGGTGGCCACGTTTAATATCGTTGGTCCACACATAACCTGCAAGTCCGTAATCAATATCATTCGCTAATGTAATGACTTCTTTTTCATCTTTGAATGTCATCACAGTTAATACGGGCCCAAAGATTTCTTCTTGTGCAACGCGCATGTTATTTTCAGCATTTAGAATTAATGTTGGTGCAACGAAATTACCACTATCGAATTTCTCGGGAATATCGCCGGTAACTACGTCGGTGCCTTCCGCTTTTGCAATCTCCAAATAGCTTTTTACTTTATTAAAATGACCTTTATCTATCAATGGCCCCACTTCCGTATCTTTGTCTAGTGGGTCACCAATTATAATATTCGACACACGCAACTTTAAAGCATCTATAAATTGATCTTTAAATCCTTCTTGTAAAAACAAGCGGGAGTTCGCAGTGCATCGTTCACCGTTAAATGAATAGATGCCCCAGACGCAAGCATCTAAAGCTCGTTCAAAGTCTGCATCCTCAAAGACGATAATAGGAGATTTTCCACCGAGTTCCATAGAGCACTTTTTCAATGTATCTGCACTATTTTTTATAATCATAGTGCCCGTCGTTGTTTCACCTGTGAAAGATATTAGTTGGACGTCTGGATGTCTAACGAGCGCATCTCCTGCTGTTTCACCGTAACCGTGAACAACGTTGAAAACACCTTTAGGAAGATCTGCCTTATGAATTATTTCGGCTAATAGGTTAGCTGAAAGCGGAGAAAGTTCAGCCGGTTTTAATACAACTGTATTTCCAGTCGCAAGTGCTGGCGCGACTTTCCATGTCTCTAACATAAAGGGAGCATTCCAAGGTGTGATTAATCCTGCAACTCCTACAGGTGCATTAATCGTGTAGTTGATAAATTCTTCATCCACTTGATAGGATTCACCAACAAGACGACTTTCTACCATACGGGCATAAAATCTGAAATTTTCAGAGGCACGACTTACCATATTTCTAGTTTGACTAATGGGAAGTCCTGTATCAAGTGATTCTAGGTACGCTATTTTTTCTACTTCTTCGTCTATCAAATCTGCAATACGGTAAATGTATGCCATTCTCTTTTTAAGTTTCATTGTTTTCCAAGGTCCGTGATCAAAAGCAGATCGAGCCGCTGCTACTGCTTTTTGAATATCATCAGATTGTCCTTCAGCAACTTCATTAATTTGTTCATTTGTAAACGGATTTATGTTTTTAATCGTCATCCCATTTATAGCCGGTGTAAATTCCCCATTTATATAGAGTAAAATATTCTTTTGCGTTTCATGTTTATATGAAACTGACTTATGAATTGATACCATACTCTTCACCTAGTTTCTTATCATTATTTTCATCATTTTACGGAAGCCCCTTGCGGTAATATTGCAAGGTCAATAAGTGATTGGCGAACCTCTGCTTGTATTTCAGCTGAAGGTAATCCCAAAGGCAAGCGAAGTTTAGGTGTGATTTTCCCCATCATACCTAGTGCTACTTTAACTGGTGATGGATTTGTATCTTTGAAGAGTACATCATTTAGTGGCATTAATTCGAAGTGAAGATTTTGCGATTTTACAATGTCTCCTGCAACCCATGCGTTGTAAAGATCGGCTACTTTCGTTGGTTCAACATTTGCTGTGGCACTTATAAATCCAGCACCGCCAATTGCGAGCATTGGATAGCAAAGTAATTCAATTCCCGAAAACAATAGAAAATCCCTTCCGCAAGTTAACAGCACGCGATTTACGTGTTCGAAGTCTTTATTTGCTTCTTTTACACCGATAATGTTCGGACAATCATCAACTAAGCGTTTCATCGTACTTACTTCCATATTAACGGCGGACCGACCCGGAATATTGTAAATTATAATTGGTGTTTTAACTGAATCTGCTACTGTTTTAAAGTGCTGATAAAGTGCTTCTTGGTTCGGCTTATTATAGTAAGGTACGATAACCATTGCAGCATCCGCACCTATTTCTTCGGCATATTTCGTTAATTCCATTGTTTCATCATGATTTGTAGAACCTGTACCAGGTGCAAAAAACACGCGTCCATCAATTGTCTTTGTTGCCAGATCCATAACCCTTTTCCTTTCGGAGATAGTTAATGAACTCGGTTCACCACTCGTACCTGTTACAGAAATCCCATGACTTCCACTTTCAATTTGCCAATTGATCAACTCAATAAATGCTTTTTCGTCGATTTCACCACTATCAGTAAACGGAGTAATGACAGGGCAAATTGAACCTCTTAATTTCTTTTTAGCTTCATCGTATCCCATAGTACCCACTCCTTCTAAATAGATATCTACCTGTCAATAATGTGAAGTTTCAATTGACTATGCCGGCTTCTCTCTTAGTTTTGTTCAAAAAACTTGCAACCATGTCTTTATAAGGTTGCTTATCAAAACCATCATAATAGGCATTCGACATTCTCACAGGATCTCCAAAGAAATAATATTCATAGAGTGCTTGTCGGTTACCAAATGCACTAATGGTAATATCCCAAGCTAAGCGGAATAGCTGTACTTTTTCCTCACCGTTAATGGTTGCACCCTGTGTATAACGGTGAACCAATGGGCCAACGTCCGTACTGGAGAAGTCTGCTTCAGTTGGAAGTGCCATTAATCCTGAAGCGCCTAGTATTTTAATAATTTCATTCATCCGCTGGTACATTTTAGGGTACCAGTTGCGTGCAGCATTTAACGGTTCAAAGTCGGGTGTCATATTGCCGTATTGATCGATTTTTGCATTGTGTTCAGACTTGAACAAATGAGAACGCATGACTTCTAAAATAACCATGATTTCGCTTGCTTTTTCTTTAACATGCATGAATTTATCAATACCAATTGCTTCCATCATACTAATGACAACACCCAGAATAAATTCGGTTTTTACGATGTTTTTTGAAATAACTTGATGTGTCATATGGATAACCGCATTTGTCTCAGTGTACGTACGATTGCATATATCTGTACTTTCACTCACGAAAACCCTTTCCCAAGGGACCAATACATTTTCAAATGAAATAATTGCGTCCCCCTCATCAAACCTAGCGCCTAATGGATGATCCCATTTGCTTTTCCCATAGTCGAATGATTCGCGAGATAAAAACTTTAAACCCGCCGTATTATTTGGTATTGCAAATGCAAATGCGAATGGATCATCCGTCGTTCCCGGTGTCCTATTGATAGTCGACGGGAAAACGACTAGCTCATCAGTAATGCCGCCTAACGTTGCCAAGAGCCGACAACCATTTACAACAATCCCATCAGGCGTTTTTTTCGTAATACGTGCAGAGAGAAATGGATCTTTTTGTTCTGCTTGCGTAAGCATCGACCTATTCACTTGTGGGTGAATTAATGTATGGGTTAAACTAATATCATTTTCCCGTGCATATTCATAGTAGTTGGCTGCATTTTTTGCGAATTGTTCACTTCCCCCGCCTTCTTGCGCAAAAAATTGATTAGCGGTACCGAAGGCCATAATGCTCGTGTTCAAATAATCCGGAGTTCGTCCCATCATACCGCCAGAGAATGTGGCCCACTCCATATGCATTTCACGTCTTTTAAACAAATCATCTTTCGTTTTAGGAGCAATAAAGGAAAGCCCCACCTTGTTCCCTGATGACGGTGATGTATATAACATTTTTTCCGGTTTCTCACGTTGTAAATCATATAGACCTGCAACACTTTCCACTACATTTTTAAATGCTGGATGTATGGTTACATCTTCTACTCTTTCGCCATGAATCCATACTTCTGCATTTCGTTCTTTAATACCGTCCACATATTCTTTACCCGTTCGTGCACCCATTCGATTCCCTCCTCATTTCGGATAACAGTTTGGTCGTCTACTTGTCAATAGATGTCTACTTTTTATTAAACCTTGAGTGAATATTATTTTGTTTATACGTACCAGCATCACTAAATTCAACCAATTCCATAGATAATGCTAAATAACGTGTCGACATTAAAAGCGCGAAATGTTCTTTCATCACTTCAAATAGAGCTTCACAAATTTCTTTCTTTAATTCCTCCGAACGTCCAGCACCAATTTTCAACACTGCATGGATGAATGCGTCATCTTCTAAACCATCTGCAACTCGATAGTCATTAAGTTCAATCGCTCTTGAACGAAGACCACCTATCGGGAAAATAGAGTCCCGTGCAATTAGTACATTGTGAATATCTTCAAATAACTTTGCCAAATTCGATTCTTCTTTGATATTATCTGTGTACTCAACAATAAAATGTGGCATTCAAGTCCCCCTGTTCCACACTATCGATTTGTAAAGAATTCATCTCCGATAATGGTATTTATCAAACGTCCAATCCCTTCCACTTCTGTGACCACAATATCTCCAACGGCTGTATCAACCGAACCTTTTGGAGTACCTGTAAGGATTATGTCATTTTCACTCAATGTCATAAAGCTACTTAAATACTCAATCAGTGTTGGAATATCAAAAATCATATTCGATGTACTTCCTTCCTGAACGAGTACATCATTAACATGTGTTGTTAGTTTTAAATTCATTGGATCTGCAACATCGACTGCATCGACAATCCACGGTCCAAATGGGGTACATCCATCACGGTTTTTCACTCGTAAGTTAGGACGATAATAGTTTTCCAAGTAATCTCTGATTGCATAATCGTTCACGACGCTATACCCTTTAATATAGCTATATGCATCTTCTTTTTTTACATTTCGTGCCGTTTCACCGATGATTACAGCCAATTCGCATTCATAATGCATATACGCTACATCTGCGGGACGATGAGTAAATGCTTGGTGCCCAATCAACGTATTCGGACCCTTTAAAAAGACTAGCGGTTCGGATGGTGCAACAAATGAAAGTTCTGCTGCATGATCAGCATAGTTAAGCCCCAAAGCAAACACCGTACGAGGTTCTATGGGTGTAAGCCAAGTTACTAAACTCTCATCTACTATTCGGCCATCCTCTAATTTGAGTTGCCCTTCCCATTCAACCGCATCAAAAATGGCACCTCCATATGCTAATCGAGCTCTTCTCATATCGGCTCCCTCCAAGTGGATTTACTTTCTTCTACAATTACGTTCTCTAAACTTCCTATACCTGCTATTTCGATTCGAACTATATCGCCAACTTCGGCTAGTGGCGCATCTTCAGGGACACCTACCAGTAATACATCTCCTGGACTTAATGTCATAAACTCAGTTACATCTGCAATTAAACGGGAAACTGAACGGATCAAATTCGATGTTGAATTTTCTTGTTGAAGCTGATTATTGATGAAAACACGGATATCTAAATCATCGGGATTATCCATTTCACGCCTATCGATAATCCATGGTCCGATGGGACAAAATCCATCACGTCCATTATGTTGAACCGCCGGGCGGTATACGCTTTCATGCGGCACACTGATATCGTTTACAATCGTATAGCCCGCAACATAGGTCAATGCATTTTCTTCATCCACAGCGACGGCTTTCTTTCCAATTACTATTCCAAGTGCCGCACCCATTTCTAATTTTGATATCCCAATTGGCATCGGGATATCTGCACCATGTCGACTTAATGTATTCATCGGTTTTATATAAAGAACAGGTGAAATTGGAGGCGAATTATATGGTTCTTCATGAACTGCATCGCCGAGTTTTTCAAGCACACCCCTGTAGTTCAGCAACGTACCAAAAACCGTACCTGTAACGGGGGTGTCGAATTGTATTTCATTTGCACTTTTTACAATCCCACCTTTCACAACGGAATTTGTTCCAGTAATCACATTCACTGATATTAGTTCACGTGCTCCTAACACTTTAACTTTTGCTCTCCGCAACCATTTCACCCCAAAAGTTTATAGAATTTTCTCCATAGTGCAAAAATGGAAATTCGAAATTGACCCTAAAATTGATGCACAAAAGGGCACCCTTTTTGTAGATTGGAGTATTCAAACCACAAACTAGCTAAAGATGCGCCCACACATTTCTGAACTCGTATTTTCAATGTCTTCAACGTTAATATTCTGTCGCTATTTACAATTGGAAATAAATCATACTGATAATAAAGCTTTATCGCTGGTTAATTTTTCACCACGTATGCGTTGGAATTCATCCATCAGTTTTTGAATCGTTAAATCCTTCTTTTCTTCGGCATCTATTTCTAAGATAATTTGTCCTTTATCCATCATTATAAGTCTGTTACCTAGGTCTAATGCTTGTTGCATATTATGTGTGATCATCAGCGTCGTTAGTTGATCCTTTTCAACAAGTTGTTTGGTTAAATTCGTAATTAACTCTGCCCGCGATGGGTCTAGCGCCGCAGTATGCTCATCAAGAAGCAAAATTGATGGTTGAGTAAATGTTGCCATCAATAAAGAAAGAGCTTGCCTCTCCCCACCAGAAAGCATTCCTACTTTTGCATTCAATCGGTTTTCAAGGTTTAAATGAAGCGTTGCAAGTGATTCACGAAACAGTTCACGACGTTTCTTATCAACAGCTCGTTTTAATACTCGTTTTTTGTTTCTTGAATAGGCCATAGCAAGATTTTCTTCAATTGTCATTGTTGGAGCTGTTCCCGCCATTGGATCTTGAAAAACCCTTCCGATCATTTGTGAACGCTTATATTCCGGTAATTTTGTTACATCTTTATCGGCAATTTCAATTGTTCCAAAGTCAGGAGATAGCGCACCAGAAATCATATTCAGCATCGTCGATTTTCCTGCGCCATTGCTCCCGATTACAGTCATGAAATCACCGATTTGTAACTTAAGATTAATTTGGTCCAATGCGATTTTTTCATCAGGTGTTGCTTCATTAAATAGTTTGTTAATCTGACTGAGTTTTAGCATCGGCATTTCCTTCTTTCATCAGCAAATGTGTATGCTCTACTAAGCGTTCAGCATGGCGTTTTGCTTTTCTGCTCTTTTCTCGTTTCTTTTCAAAGTATTGCGGCAAGATCAATGCGCCAATTACAATGACGGCGGTAATTAGTTTCATATCACCCGTATCGAGAAAGTCGACTCTAAGCGCAAGACCGAGTACTATTCTATAAATAATTGCACCTGCAATTACGGCAAATGTGGTTCGCATAATCGTTTTTGTGCCAAATATTGCTTCTCCTATAATTACGGAAGCCAGTCCGATAATAATCATTCCAATTCCCATTACAATGTCAGAAAACTTCGAGTATTGAGCGATTAGCGCCCCAGAAAAAGCTACGAGTGCATTTGAAAAGCCTAAACCTATAATAACGAGTGTGTCTGTATTAGCAGATAAACTTCGAATCATTTTTTTATTATCACCGGTAGCTCTTATTGCAAGACCTACTTCCGTTTTCAGAAACCAATCGACGACAAATTTAATTAACAAAACAATGATTATCATGATGAACAATGTTCCCCAGGTAGAAGGCAAGAATTGAATCCCAAGCTTGCCGAAGAAATTATTAATAGCGTTGTCAATACCTAAAGAACCCCAAAATGTCTGGAATTGAATAAATAGTGTTTCGGCATTTAATAATGGTATGTTTGGACGACCAATTGAATTCTCAGAGGTTAAACCCATTATGCGTAAATTTATGGAATACAATGCAATCATCATTAATATTCCAGCCAGGAGTGCATTAATCTTGCCTTTTGTATGTAGGAGGCCGGTTACACATCCAGCAAGAAAACCAATAACAATGGCTACTGCAGTAGCTGCCACTGGATGATATCCAAAGATAATCATAGTGGCAGCTACTCCAGCTCCTGTTACAAAACTTCCGTCAACTGTTAAATCTGGAAAGTCCAAAACTCGGAATGAAATATACACACCAAGCGCCATAATCGCATAAATAATTCCTTGCTCTACTGATCCAAACACAGCTGAAAACATATTGATTTACCTCCAATCTATTCACTAAACTCAACTTTCCATTCGTCTTTAATCTCGAGACCGAGAGTAGAAGCAGTATCTTTATTCATGATTAACTTTAAGTTTTGTGGGATTTGAACAGGTAAATCAGCCGGTTTGTTTTCGCCATTCAAGATTTTGACTGCCATTTGCCCTGCTTCATAGCCAATGTCAAAGTACTCGAAGCCATATGCTGCTAAGCCGCCTCTTTTCACAGAGTCAAATTCACCTACCATCATTGGAATTTCATTGGCATTGGCAACTGAAATGACTGATTCAAGTGCAGAGACAACTGTATTGTCTGTAATAATGTACATAGAATCTACTTTACCTAGCAATGACTCGGTTGCTTGTTTCACATCAGCAGATGTAGCGACCGATGCCTCCACTACAGTCATGTCCATCTCCTTCAACATTTCTTTTACTGCATCTACCTGGGCACGAGAGTTTTGTTCTCCAGAGTTAAACACCATTCCCACGTTTTTTGCACTTAATTCTTCTTTTAGAAACTTCATTGTGTTTGAAATGGCGTCAGGATGAGCGTCAATTGTACCCGTTACATTTCCTCCTGGGCTTTCCATTGAGTCAACAAGCTCTGCTCCAACTGCATCTGTTACTGAAGTGAAAATGATAGGTATTTCTGATGTCGCGCTGGCTGCCGCCTGTGCACTAGGTGTTGAGTTTGCGAATATTAGATCTACATCTGCACTGACCAGATTCGTCGCAATGGTCGTGTTGGCGCTGTTATCACCTTGAGCAATTTGAACATCATATTCCGCATCGATTCCTGCGTCTTCTAACGCTTTCTTAAAGCCGTCATAAGCTGCATTTAGTGACGGGTGCTCTACAATTTGGCTGACACCTATTTTATATTTCTTCGAGGATGATTCGCTTTCCTTCACTTCTTCATCGCCACATGCCGCAAGTATTAATGCAGTGCCAAGAATAATAGCCACCACTTTTTTCCACCCATTATTCATTCCATTTCCCCCTTATTTAACTACTTTAGGTAGTGCTGTTTTTGAATATTCTGTCTATTTAAGTGTTTATTTTATACTAAATGCCATTTTAATATTATTAATTTTAATTAAAAACCTGACATTAACTATATTTTATTATTGATTTTTCGTTTGCATGGATGAGTTCCGTCGATTGTAACGGAAGTCGGAGACTCCACATTTACGATCATAAGATTTTTAATAAGTTTTTCTTTTAGCAGGCGAAGCGTGAATTGCTTGTCCGATTAACCCCTCAACCGCTTCAAGGAGTCCTTCATTGAAACCTGGATGTGCATAGTGCGGGAACTTTATATCTTCTTCTTTTGCCGCCATTTCAAGCAACTGCACGAAGGAGCCTGCCATTTCAACTGCTCCTTCTCCAATCATATGAATGCCTTGAATGATTTCTGTTGTTGAATCAGCTATAACCTTGATAAACCCATCTTTTTTACCGGTAATCGTTGCATAACCATTGCCGCCAAGTGCAAATTGACTGACTCGAATCTGAAGACCCAAATCCTGTGCATTTTGTTCTGTTATCCCTACAGAAACGACGGGTGGAATTGTATGCGCAACTATTGGCATAAAAGTAAGATCTACTTCCGTTTTTTCTCCTACAATTGATGCAACAGCAGCTTTTCCTTGTTTAATGGCTTTCACAGCAAGCATTGGACCTTCCGTTACATCACCAATTGCATATATAGAAGGTATCGATGACTGCATATTCTTATCTACTTTTATAAAGCCCTCAGCTGTTTGTTCAATTCCAAAACGACTTATTCCTAAAGTCTTCAAATTGGGTTGCCTAGTTCCGGAAATGAATAGATGTGAACCTCGAACTGTCTCTTCTATATTTTTATCAGTTAAAAACCTTATTGTAATTCCGTCTTCCGTCTCATTTGATGAAATGAATTCATGTTCTTTATACACTTTAATTTCACGCTTTTTAAATAGACGAGTTAACTCTTTATTGATGGACTCATCGAAAGGAAAGCCAACTTTGTCATCAATGATTATACTGACTTGTGCCCCTAGTGCTGCAAAACTAGAGGCAACTTCCAGTGCAATGTAATCTTGACCTCTTACTACAAGATGCTTTGGTATTTTTTCCAGATTAAACAGCTCATGTGACAATAGAATTCTTTCCCCTTTCTCAGTCAAAATAGCTGGCCACGTTGGGGAACTTCCTGTCGCAATAATTAGTTGTTCAAATTCAAAAATATCGAATTGATGTCCATTTTCCACACCGATTTTGTCTATTGCGAAAAATGTAACTTTTCCACGGATTATTTCAATTTTATTTTCATTACATAGACTTTCAATACCAGACCTTAGCTGATTGATAATTTGAGCTTTATAACCAAGTAGCTTTTTTAAATCGAATAAGTTATCCGAGCTAACAATCCCAAGTTGATGCAAATGAGCTGTTTCAGATCGTTTCATTGCTGCGTGTGTAAAAACTTTAGATGGGATACATCCTTCAGTCAAACAAACACCACCCATATCAGCCTGTTCTATTAAAGTGACCGAAAGTCCAAGCTGCGCGCCTCGTATGGCAGCCGAATAGCCACCAGGTCCGCCTCCAATAATAATTAGACTTCTTTCCTGAGTGATTTCGCCAACAACCATTTCATATCATCTCCATCAGCAGTTTGTGAGGTTGTTCAATTAGACTAGCAAAGCGATTCGTAAAAGCAACGGCTGTCGCTCCATCAGCAACCCGATGGTCAAAAGCCATGGAGAGTGTCATGATATGCCCAATAACGATTTCATCATGCTCATTGACGATTGGCTGTTTTTTGGTTTTATGGAATGCAATTAATGCCGTTTCTGGATAGTTGATAATTGGTGTTGCACCCGCACTTCCGAGTGGTCCAACATTACTCACCGTAAATGTACTGTTTTGCATTTCAAACGATTGTAATTTACCTGCGATTGCTCTTTCTGTTAATCCTTTAATGCATTTGTTAATCTCCTTGATAGATTTCTTATCGGCATCATGGATCACGGGAACAATTAGTCCACTTTCAGTATCTGTTGCAATTCCAATATGATAGTTTTTCTTAAGGAGTATTCGATTATTTGCTTCATCTAGTTCGGCATTGAATATTGGGAATTCCTTTAATGATATGACTAATGCTTTAATAAGAAATGCTGCTACACTAACCGATTCCCCAGCTGCTTTCATTTGTTCCCTTATCATAAATAAATTCGTCATACGGACTTCATCAAAATGTGTGACATGGGGAATGGTGAAAAGTGATTTTGTTACTTTTTCTGCAATCTTTTTTCGAATCCCATTGAAAGGGATTTCATCTGGAATCGAATGATTAACTGCTTCTTGCCTAACGTCTTCCACTGTTTCTACTTTAGATTGCGCCCCTTTCAAAAACCGAACAACATCTTCTTCAGTGACTCTTCCAGAGGGATCAGTAGCATGGACATCTTCAAGATAAATATTATTGTCGCGGGCCAATTTACGTGTGTACGGGGTTGCAAGTACTCGTTTAAATGGAAACGGTGAAGACTTTTCATCGTTATTAGTAGAACGTATCACTTTTTCCTCGGTAACTCTTTCCGTTTCCACTTGTGAACTTTGTACTGTCACCTTGGCTCCATCAGCTTCAATATAGAGTAAACTCGTTCCCACTTGAACAGTTTCGCCTACTTCAATTCTAATCTCTTTCACAATACCTAAGCAGGGTGAAGTTAGTTCAGCTATCATTTTATCAGTTTGAACTACAACCAGCGGCTGATCTGTAATAACCTGCTCTCCAACTCTGACTAAGTATTGGAGCACTTCTCCTTCTGTCATGCCTTCCCCGATATCATGCAACTTTACTTCGTGCATTTCATTTCCTCCTTAAAAATGAACCACTTTTTCAATTCCTTCAACGACTCGAGCGGGTGTTGGCAGATAATGTTCTTCCAATGTGAAGAATGGAACGGGTACGTCAAATCCTGTTACACGTTCAATTGGGGCACGTAGATAAAGGAATGCTGTATCATTTATAATCGACACAATATCATTTCCGAGTCCACCCGTATTATGCGCTTCATGAATAATGACCGCTCGCGTTGTCTTTTGTACGGACTCAGCAATCATGTCACGATCAATTGGATACAATGTTCTTAAATCGATAATTTCACAACTGATCCCTTTCTTCTCGGCCAGTTCAGCTGCTTTCTCAGCAATTGTAATCATAGCTCCCCAGGCAATAAGTGTGACATCCGTGCCATCACGTACGATTTTCCCCTTTCCAATTTCAACACTATATTTCCCAACCGGTACTTCTTCTCTTTTTGAACGATAGATTTTCATCGGTTCGAGAACAAGGACCGGGTCAGGATCTTCCATTGCTGCTATCAACAATCCTTTTGCATCATATGGATTAGAAGGACACACTACCTTGATGCCTGGCATGTGAGTAAATAACATCTCTGTACTATCAGAATGTATTTCAGGCGCACGAATACCTGCTCCGTATGGGGCTCTAATGACCATAGGCACAGTAAAACGAGACATCGATCGCATTCGAATTCGAGAGACATGTGTCATTATTTGTTCATAAGCAGGATAAATAAAACCGAGAAACTGGATTTCCGCAACTGGTTTAAAACCATTCACAGCAAGACCAATTGATGTTCCAATAATCCCTGCTTCTGATAACGGTGTATCAATTACCCGATCATCACCAAATAATTCCTGGAGTCCTTCTGTCGCACGGAATACGCCTCCATTTTTACCGATATCTTCTCCGAGTAAAATAGTCCGTTCATCCTCTTCTAACATTAAACGCATGCCATCATTAATCGCTTGAATTAACGTCATTTTTTTTGTCGTTTCATTTTTGTATTCAGACTCTTTCAATGTTGTATTCATTTACAGCCTCCCTAAATGTGCCAGGTATGCTTCTTTTTGTTCAACTAGGTGTGCAGGCATATCAGCGTATACATGATCAAAAACGTCTTCTACGTTCGGCGGTGGAAACTGCTCCATCTCTTCCACAGCTAATTCGATTTCACGAGTCGTTTCTTCTATAGTCGTTTGAATCCATTCATCCTTCGAATAGCCATAATTTCTCATAAATAATTCCAACCGGGTAAGAGGGTCAACAAAGTTCTCTCCTAGTTTTTCAGAACGGTATTTAGAGGGATCATCTGCAGTTGTATGGGCTCCTTTTCGCCATGTAACTGCCTCTATCAAAGTCGGGCCATTTCCACCCCTAGCATGGTCAAAAGCCTTTTTAGTTTCAAAATACACTGCGAAACAATCATTACCATCAATCCGAATCCCCGGTATTCCATAGGCAACTGATTTTTGTGCGATTGTTGCAGAATTCATCTGTTTTTCAATTGGAACTGAGATTGCATACCCATTATTTTGGTTAAAAAAAACGACTGGTACTTTGAACACGCTTGCAAAATTCAATCCTTCATGAAAATCGCCCTCCGAAGTAGCACCATCCCCGAAATATGCAATTGCTGCATTTTGTGTACCTTTCCTTTTTTCAGCCCATG
The DNA here is from genome assembly GCF_057669885.1 of Sporosarcina sp. Y1011. Lineage (NCBI taxonomy): Bacteria > Bacillati > Bacillota > Bacilli > Caryophanales > Caryophanaceae > Sporosarcina > Sporosarcina sp. Y1011. The sequence continues at coordinate 92,034 of NZ_JBYHFP010000010.1, forward strand.
CAGCCCCCGCAGCATGAGGTATCTGAGTCGCAATGGGGACAGCTGGTGGAAAGATATTTCTATCCGCGGGAGCTACACAACCTTCTGCTCTACCATTCCAGTACAAAAACGTTGTTGTCATATTTTTTCCGAACGTTAACGTTGCGCCATGATCACGGTACGTAGGGAAAACCCAGTCGTCGGGGTTTAATGCAAGTGCACTACCAACTTGAGCCGCTTCCTGCCCTTCAAAAGGTGCATAAGTTCCTAGACGCCCTTGTCTCTGCAAATTAACAGCTTTTCTATCAAATGTACGAATTCGTAGCATATGATAGTACAAATCTTTAACTAATTGCTCATCTATTTGTTTTTCAATACTCGAGTCTACAAGAAAGCCCAAATCATCTATTATTCTTTTTATAGGGTAATCTTCCATTTAACTTGCCCCCGTCATGATAGATTTCGAATCGACCACTTTGGTTTTGCTGGTGCAGTATAAAAGCTATTTCGTTTTCCTCTATATGCAATTCTTTTGTCACACATTGCATTTGCCGATTCCTCTGTTGTTTCCCCAGTTTTAGCGGCTTCCTTGTATACTTCCAAAATCGCATCGTAGATCTGTTTTGTTTTGGCAAGTACCCGTTCATGATTAATACCATACAATTCATCTGCCACCTGAATGAGTCCACCCGAATTGACGATATAATCCGGTGCATATAAAATGCCTTTATCTCGCAACAATTTTCCATGTCTATTATCTAGCAGCTGATTATTAGCCGATCCGACGATTGCTTTTACTTTGAACTGAGGAATTGTAGCGTCGTTAATAATTCCTCCAAATGCACACGGAACAAATATATCTGCTTCCTGTGAATAAATATCTTCGTTAGCAACGAATTGTACTTTACCTGTTGTTTGTACAGCTACTTTTTCAATTGCCCTTACATTCTCTTCATTAATATCGGTTACGTAAATGTGAGCACCTGCTTCGAGTAATCCACTTGCAACCTTGAAACCAACTTTTCCTAGACCTTGAACGGCATATATATGTTGACCTAATTCATCATGTCCATTGAGCATCTGATTGGTAGCTTTTATTCCGTATAAAACACCCTCTGCCGTGGGTATAGATGAATCGCCACCGCCTCCATATTCCTTAGGGAGACCGTTAACGAAATTCGTTTCTTTCTTGGCATGAATGAAATCATCCATCGTCGTTCCCATATCCGTTCCCGTATAAAAACGGCCACCTAGAGAATTCACAAACTGGCCGAATGCGCGGAATAATTCCGGTGATTTGTCCGTTGTGGGATCGCCAATAATAACGGCTTTCCCACCCCCGAAATCGACATCTGCAGCTGCGCATTTATACGTCATACCTTTAGATAGGCGAAGAACATCCTCCAAAGCTTCTTCCATGCTGCTATAAGGTTGCATGCGACATCCACCAAGTGCGGGTCCTAGAGTTGTATCATGAATCGCAATAATTGCACGTAGACCTGTTGAAGGATCATTGCAAAAAACGACTTGTTCATGCTCACTCATTCGATCGAAAAGTTCAAATTCCTTAGTAATTGAAGTTCTATCAGCTAGCATCACTCAAATTTCCCCCTTAGGATTGGACATACAGTATCTCTATTAGGATGACGCCTCTTTCAGTTTCTCAGCAATCTTTTCCTTAGGCAAAATGACTTGCATCACTTCACCTTTTCCAATTACACCTAAATTGTTTTCTACTGTTACGCTGGTTATAACCCTATTGGCATGAAGATTGACTAAAACTGCAGTTATTGTAACGACAGATCCAAGCGGAGATGCAGCAAGATGTTTCAACTGAATAGATGCACCCATTCCCTCTTCATTGTCTTCTAAAAATGGAAGAATTATTTTCCGCGAAACCCACTCCATATGATATGTCATCGCTACCGTTGAATAGACAGGATGTACAACTTGACCTTCAAATGAAGCAAACATATCTTCCGTCACAATAATCTCAATCGATTCTTCTCTACCTACTTCCAATCCTTGCTTCATCTTCTATCCCCTACTAACGTTATAGTCTGAACAACTCAAATTAATACCGAAAACCAGTAAAAAGTAGATAAGTCTTCTCTAAAGTTTCTTTATCCTATCCTAAACCATATTGAAAGCGCTTACAAAAAATAAATTTGAAATAATGTAGTCAGTTATATGGAGTCTGCGGAAATAGAAAATACAATACTCGAATTTTCTTATTCATAATTCAAGATTTTAGTAGAGCTACTTCTATTGGTTAGCGATTCATAAGATTTTTAGTTAGAAAAGTTACAGAGACAAAACTGGAAACCGCTCGGGTCATAAGCATTCAAGCTATGTGGCAAAGTGCGCCACGCCGCTGGATTGACCTATGCCTGTCGCGGCTAAACTGCGCCCTGCGCTTTTCTTGTCT
>NZ_JBYHFP010000011.1:0-89459 GCF_057669885.1 Sporosarcina sp. Y1011
TTCAGAACCGATTACGGGATTTCATTCCGGAGTCGGTTTTTTTGTTGTTTAAGATGTTAAAATGATTATAAAAAAGTATCAATACTTTCCGATGCAATGTATTTTAGGTACACTATAGCAAAGAAGTAGAAAGGAAATATGATTATGACTAGGAAAATAGAAGTGAATTCTGTCGAGGAGACAGAAAAAATCGCAACTAAACTTGCATCTCTTCTCACTCCTCCAGATGTACTGACGCTTGAGGGGGATTTAGGTGCCGGAAAAACAACATTTACAAAAGCCCTTGCAAAGGGATTAGGTGTTACAGGCACAGTTAATAGTCCGACTTTCACAATCATTAAACAGTATGAAGGGAAGTATCCGTTCAATCATCTGGATGTCTACCGATTAGCTGGCAGTGATGAGGATCTTGGCTGGGACGAGCTATTTTATGGTGATGCCGTATCAGTTATTGAGTGGGCACATCTAATTAAAGATGATTTACCTACAGAACGTTTGGAAATTCAGCTTGTCCATAATGGTGAAGACAAACGAACAATTATTATTACGCCTCTAGGTAAGAGATATGAAGAGATTTGTGAGGGGATTTTCTTATGATATGGTTAGGTATAGATACAGCTAACACGCCAATTTCCGTTGCCCTAGTTAAAGATGGGGAATTATTAATAGAAGAAACTTCCGCGATGGCTATTAATCACTCCTTACGTGCTATGCCAGCAATTGAACAGCTATTGGAAAAAGCAAATCTGAAACCATCGGATATAGGTGCAATTGCAGTTTCGGAAGGACCGGGTTCATATACAGGTGCTCGAATTGGAGTGACGATTGCAAAGACACTTGCCTGGACACTCGGTAAGCCTCTCGTTGGGGTGTCTACTTTGAAAGCAATGGCAGCAAATGTGTTATTTTACAACGGTTTGATTTGCCCGTTAGTCGATGCTAGAAGAAGTAATGTCTATGCAGGTGTTTATCGGTCCGAAGCAGGAAAACTTACTCAATTGATAGAGGATGGACATTACTCCCTTGAAGAATTGATTCTATTACTTGAAGAGCAAGGTAGTCCTATTTTATTCGTTGGAAAAGATACGGCTATGCATAAAGAAATGCTTATTGAACGGCTTGGTACAGGTGCGGTAATTTCTCCTCTTCAATTTAATCTACCTCGGGCATCTTCGCTTATATATGTAGCTGCTCAATCAGAACCGGAAAATGATATTCATGGATTCGTTCCGGAGTATCGACGTATTGCTGAAGCAGAGGCAAATTGGCTGAAAGAGCAGGGAAAGGAAAATGATCTTGGATAAAGTGATTGTTTATAGAGAGATGGGAACAGGTGATATATCTTCAGTTGTTGAAGTTGAAGAAGAAGTATTTGCTACTCCTTGGACTGCGGAAGTTTTTGAACATGAAATGAATGGAAATGACTATGCTCATTATGTCGTTGCTGAATTTGAAGAGAAAGTCATAGGCCATTGTGGCATGTGGATCGTTCTAGATGAGTGTCATATTACAAATGTTGCGGTACGAAAGCATATGCAGGGAAACGGCATTGGTGAAGGACTGATGAAAGAAGCGATAGCTGTTTGTAGAGAAAAAGAAGTCCGGTTAATGACCCTGGAAGTGCGGATGACTAATACTACGGCTCAAAATTTGTACCGTAAACTTGGTTTCCAGGACGGCGGAATCAGAAAAAACTATTATGCAGACGACCATGAAGATGCGCTCGTCATGTGGGTGGAATTCAAATGACAAAAGATATTTATATTTTAGGAATAGAAACGAGTTGTGATGAAACTGCCGCTTCCGTTGTGAAAAATGGAACTGAAATCATTTCAAATGTTGTGGCATCACAAATTACTAGCCAAAAGCGATTTGGCGGGGTAGTACCGGAAATCGCTTCAAGACATCATGTTGAACAAATTACATTGGTGATTGAAGAAGCACTTACGAATGCAAAACTTAAACCTGCAGAGTTGGATGCAGTTGCTGTTACGGAAGGGCCGGGTTTAGTCGGCGCGTTGTTAATCGGCGTTAATGCTGCGAAAGCATTTGCATTTGCCAATGGATTGCCGATTATAGGCGTGCATCATATTGCAGGCCATATTTATGCGAATGAGCTGATGCAACCAATGGAGTTCCCACTTCTTGCTATAATCGTCTCAGGTGGTCATACAGAGCTTGTATTAATGAAAGGGCATGGTTCATTTGAACTCATTGGTGAAACGCGTGATGATGCTGCTGGTGAAGCCTATGACAAGGTAGCTCGTGTGCTTGGACTTTCATATCCGGGTGGTCCACAAATCGATAAGCTGGCAGCTGAAAGTGATGGACAAATAGAATTTCCAAGGGCTTGGCTTGAACCAGGTTCGTACGATTTCAGCTTCAGTGGACTCAAATCTGCTGTTATTAACTACAAACATAACCTTGCACAACGTGGAGAGGCCGTAAACCCATTCCATGTCGCAGCAGGTTTCCAGGCGAGTGTTGTGGAGGTACTGACAACAAAAGCATTGAAAGCAGCGAAGGAGTTTGGAGTCAAGCAAGTAATTGCAGCTGGAGGAGTAGCAGCAAACAAAGGATTACGCTCATCTCTTGAAGAAAACTTCAAGAGGGAGGAAGTTCCCTTCTATGTACCTCCAATTGCACTCTGTACAGACAATGCAGCAATGATTGCTGCTGCTGGATCAGCAATGTTCAGTGACGGTATTCGCGGAAATCTTGCAATGAACGGTAAACCAGGTATGCCCCTCGTCTCGTGGAAAGAATAAATACGTAAAAACACAGAAGTTGCCAAATTGCGACAATTTCTGTGTTTTTTATCCCGATTTTTTTTAGAATGTCAATAGGGAACATTCGTACTTATGCACAATTGTTGATAAGGTGTGCATAACAATGACATATCAACCATTAATAACAGTTGAGAGAGGATAACTATGTGCATAACAAACGACTTTATTGTGGGTAGTGTGGATAATAGTAAACTATTACCGGTATAACTAGGTTTTAGTTGTGAATAAGATTGTGGAAAGTATTTCACCGGTATAATGTGCATATTTCGTAATCCGATATGTTCCGACAGCAAAAAGTGACAAAGCGCCACTTTGAATCAAGAGTCTTGATTCAAAATGGCGCAATCCTTTCTTAAGCTAAAATCTCTAGTTCCTCTTGCAGCGCAAGCCAATTTTCCGATTTGCGATCATGTTCATCCTGGAGTGTGTCAATCTGGGACTGCAATTCCATTAATTTCACATGGTCATCTGCAAAATCAGGAGTTGAAAGTTCTTCTTGTAATGCCCCAATCTTATCTTCCAAAACAGAAAGCTGAGATTCTATTTCGTCTATGGCTCTAGTTAATCTTCTTTCCTGTCTTTTTAGCTCTTTGTCATCATCTTTTTTTCTTTCAATCACTGGAGTAGTCGTTTTTCTTGCTGCATTTGTCTCGGCGAGCAGTTCTTCCTGTTCCAGCTTCTTCTCTACGAAGTAATCGTAATCACCAAGATATTCAACTGCACCCGAACCGCTAATATCAATTACCTTAGTTGCAATACGGTTAATGAAGTAACGATCATGTGACACGAAGATAAGCGTGCCCGGGAAGTCATCCAAAGCATTTTCTAGAATTTCTTTACTATCAAGGTCTAGATGGTTTGTCGGCTCATCAAGGATAAGCGTATTCGATTTCTGTAACATCAGTTTAGCAAGTGATAAGCGGGCTTTTTCCCCACCTGACAAAGACGTAACAGATTTCTCCACATCCTCACCGGTAAATAAAAAGCGTCCTAGAACAGAACGAACATCTTTTTCATTCATCATCGGCCACTCATCCCACAGTTCTTGTAGAACGGTTCCAGTTCCGATAAGCGTTGCCTGTTCCTGATCGTAATAGCCAAATTGAACATTTGTACCATACCGGATTTTACCGGATATCGGGTCTTGTGCTTTGACGATTGTTTTTAATATTGTTGATTTCCCTACGCCGTTCGGTCCGATGAGCGCAATGCGATCTTGTTTGTATACCCGCATATCGATTCCTTTTGAAACAGGCATACCGTCATAGCCTACCGCTAGCTCTTCAAGGGCAAGTACATCGTTACCACTGGGCCGGTCAATTGAGAAGGTGAAATTTGCGGATTTCTCATTACCATCAGGTGAATCCATCCAGTCCGTCTTTTCAAGCGTTTTTCTACGACTCTTGGCCATTTTGGATGTAGATGCACGTGCAATATTGCGCTGAACGAAATCCTCAAGCTTGGCCTTCTCTCCCATTTCTTTCACAAAAAGTTTTTGATCACGTTCATAGTTTTTTGCTTTATCGTCAAGATAGGCAGTATAGTTACCTGTGTACTTCACTACTTTTTTACGGGATACCTCATAGACTATTGTGACGATTTCATCTAGGAAATAACGGTCATGGGAAACAATTAGAATTGCCCCTTCGTAGGATACCAAGTATTTTTCAAGCCATCCTAACGTTTCGATATCAAGGTGGTTTGTCGGCTCATCGAGTATGAGGAGATCCGGTTTACTAAGTAGCATTTTAGCAAGCGCCAATCGTGTCTTTTGACCACCCGAAAGAAGGGTAACGTTTTTAGTATAGTCCTCTGGGTAAAAACGCATTCCATGCAACACTGAACGAGTATCAGATTCGTATTGATAGCCGCCTGAGTCTTTGAATTCAACTTGTAGAGCATCGTATTCTTTAATGACACGATCATAGTCAGTCGAATTGTCATAGACAGACGGATCCGCCATTTGCTCTTCAAGCGACCTGAGCCGTCTTTCTATACTGTGAAGTGGTTCAAATACGGTCATCATCTCTTCCCAAACCGTCAATAAGGAATCGATTCCTGAATGCTGTTCAAGATAGCCGATTCGTATATCTTTTGGAACGATTAAATCACCTGAATCAGCTGTCATTTCACCCGCAATTATTTTAAGAAGTGTTGATTTACCAGCGCCATTACGTCCAACTAATGCAACGCGGTCGCGGTGCTGGACTTCTAGTTTTACGTTTTCTAATATATCTGTTCCTGAAAATGATTTTGTTAGTCCATTCACTTGTAATACAATCAAAAGTAGCACCTCTATTCCTCTTCAGTTTAAATGAATAGTGTCAAGCGTGCAACGGTCGCCTTTACAACATTCATTATCTACTGTACGATAGAATCGCCTTTAAGTACGTGCAGGAGGGTTAGTATGATAGAAGAAACACCAAAAATTCCACAGGCAACGTCAAAGCGTTTGCCTCTATATTATAGGTTTCTCCAAAATTTTGCGAACACAGGAAAGAAACGTGTATCATCCAGCGAGTTAAGTGAAGCGATGAAAATCGATGCCGCTACGATTCGACGTGATTTTTCCCATTTCGGGGCACTTGGCCGTAAAGGTTATGGCTATGACGTGCATTACCTAGTAGACTTTTTCCGTCAAACTCTCGACCAGGATGAAAAAACGGATGTCGCCCTCATCGGGGTTGGCAGCTTGGGAAATGCTTTTTTGAAATATAATTTCCATAAGAATCATAATACGCGTATCGTCATTGCATTCGATCCAAAATCAACTCAAGAGGGTACAGAGATGAGTGGAATACCTGTCTTTCATCCTGATACGCTTAAAGAAAAGATTGAGGAATTAGGTATTGACCTCGTCATTCTCACAGTGCCATCACGTATTGCGCAAGAAGTGACAGATCGACTTGTCACTATGGGTATTAAAGGGATTCTAAACTTTACTCCTGTGCGTCTAGCAGTACCAGAATCGGTACGAGTGCATACAATCGATTTGTCTGTCGAATTGCAAACACTTATCTATTTCATAAAAAATGACGTCAAAGGTTCACATATGTAACGGTTCGTTATTAGTAATCCCAACAGCTTTCGTGTAAAATAGACAAAGGAAGGATTGAATTGTATCCTTCCACGAGAAGGATCGAACTTTATCCTTTCCAAGGAAGGATAGAATTTTATCCGTCCCCGAAGAAGGATTGTACTTCAATTCCTATCTTATGAAGGAGGTGTCCGAAATGCCAGGTCCAGGAAGTCTGATTATCATCGCTGTTATTGCTTTGCTCGTATTCGGTCCTAAGAAATTGCCTGAAATCGGGAAAGCCTTTGGTTCTTCATTGCGTGAATTCAAACAAGCCACAAAAGGTCTTGTAGAAGACGACGATGTAAAAAAAGTGGAAGACAAGAAAGAAGAACTGAAGTAAGTTAGGATGACTGTCCGATGAATGATAAAAACTTAACAATCATTGAACATATAGATGAAATTAGAAAACGGCTGATGGTCATCGTCGTTTTCTTTGTTATTGCAGTAATAGGTGCTTTTTTCGTCGCGAAGCCGCTGATTCAATTTTTGCAGTATGATGGAGAAGCGAATAATATTACGTTGAATGCTTTCAACGTACTGGATCCAGTCATGATTTACGTGAAAGTGATTGTCTTTATCGCATTCATCGTAATTTCTCCGGTACTGATGTATCAATTATGGTCTTTCGTTTCACCGGGATTGCATGAAACGGAACGGCGCGCGACATTAAATTATATTCCGTTCACCTTTCTCCTGTTTGTCGGAGGAATTGCTTTTTCTTATTTTGTCTTGTTGCCATATGTGATGAAGTTCATGATGAATTTATCCGCAGAGCTAGATATAACCCAAACAATCGGGATAAATGAGTATTTCACTTTTCTTTTCCAACTGCTTATACCATTTGGTATTGTTTTCCAATTGCCGGTAGTCTTACTATTTTTAACAAGACTCGGTATATTGAACCCGAAGACACTCGTGAAAATAAGGAAGTACGCTTATTTTGTCCTATTCGTGATTGCGGCATTCATTACACCACCTGACTTGTTGTCCCATTTGTTCGTCACGGTTCCGCTATTTGCGCTTTATGAAATTAGTATTTTCATATCCCGCTTTGGTCATAGGAAATACTTGAAGGCGGAACAGCAACGACAATTTGAAGAAGCGACAGCTGAACAACAACGTCAAATCGAAGAAGTTAACAATCAACAGCAGAAATAATAAAAAAGTCTTCCACAACCCGCATATGGGTTGTGGAAGACTTTTTTAGTTCAGGAAAGTGACGATGACAGGTTTCATCTTTTCTTGCCATTTTAGTATCTTCTCCATGTTTAGGTTGAGTAGGACTACAAATCCATTCATCAGTAAATGAGCAATCATCGGAGTCAATATTCGTTTCGTTCTGTAGTACAGATAAGCGAAGACGAATGCTGGCATCATGTACATCAGAAGGTGTTCAAATTCATTATGGACCGCGGCAAACACGAGCGCACTGACAGTAGCTGCAATCCAAAAATTCGTCTTTTGATAAACACCACCAAAAATAACTCTACGGAAAATGATCTCTTCGAGGAATGGGGCAAAGAGTACCATGCATATAATGATGATTGGGGATACTTTGGCAATTTCTGATAGGATTGCGGTATTATCTGAACCTGGTGTTATTCCAATTGCATTTTCGATAGCACCGGCAAGCATTTGACCTCCAAGTGCCAGAAAGAAACCAATGAAGCCCCATAGAATCGAATTAGGAATGGTAGACTTTTTCCCTTTGAAAACCTGGAAGAAATTCTTCTTCGGTACAATTAATAGTAGGAAGATAATAGATGCTATTGAATTGACGATGAAAAGTGTCCATGAACTTGCTCGATATGCTATATCTTTATCGGTGAATTGCTCATCCCAAGGGAAGTATAAGAATAGTCCTTCGGATAAAAAAATACTGCTTACATGCATTAGGATGTAAGTAAGAAATAGGTAGATGTAAATTTTTCCGTTTTTCAAGTAATGCCACCCTTTCAACTGTGGTTGAGCCTAATATTATCTGTTCAGAACAAGATATGCAAAGAGAAAATCTTCGGAGTATTTCACTTGCAATATATGCAAATCTTCATTATGATTAGAAATGTATTAGCACTCATGACTGTTGAGTGCTAAAAAGAAGATATTACTCTGAGGAGGTTGTTTCAATTGTTGAAACCATTAGGTGACCGTATTGTTATCGAGCTAATCGAAGCAGAAGAAAAAACGTCAAGCGGTATTGTGATACCGGACTCTGCAAAAGAGAAACCACAAGAAGGTAAGGTTTTTGCAACAGGTACTGGACGCGTTCTTGAAAACGGCCAACGAGTTGACTTAGAAGTTAAAGAAGGAGATCGTATCCTTTTCTCTAAATATGCTGGTACTGAAATCAAACATGAAGGAAATGAATATCTGATCTTGCGTGAAAGTGACATCTTAGCGGTAATTGGCTAATATACTAATGCTTGGATAGTTAAAAAATACACGAAAAATCAGGAGGGTACTTATAAATGGCTAAACAAATTAAATTTAACGAAGAAGCACGAAGCGCAATGCTGCGTGGAGTAGATACATTAGCAGATGCTGTCAAAGTAACGCTTGGACCTAAAGGACGTAACGTTGTTCTTGAGAAAAAATTTGGTTCACCGCTAATTACAAATGACGGAGTAACAATCGCACGTGAAATCGAACTGGAAGATGCTTTCGAAAACATGGGAGCAAAACTGGTTGCTGAAGTAGCGTCTAAAACGAATGAAATTGCTGGTGACGGTACAACAACTGCAACGGTTCTAGCGCAAGCAATGATCCGTGAAGGACTGAAAAACGTTACAGCTGGTGCTAACCCTGTAGGAATCCGTAAGGGAATCGAAAAAGCGGTTGCAACTGCTGTTGAAGGTCTAAAAGAAATCTCCAATGAAATCGAAGGAAAAGAAGAAATTGCACAAGTTGCTTCCATCTCTTCTGGAGACGAAGAAGTAGGACAACTGATTGCTGAAGCAATGGAGCGCGTTGGCAACGACGGCGTCATTACAATCGAAGAGTCAAAAGGCTTCACGACTGAACTCGACGTTGTTGAAGGAATGCAATTCGACCGTGGCTATGCTTCTGCTTACATGGCAACAGACACTGATAAAATGGAAGCTGTTCTAGATAATCCGTACATCTTGATCACAGATAAAAAGATTGCGAATATCCAAGAAATCCTTCCTGTTCTTGAACAAGTTGTTCAACAAGGTAAACCACTTCTAATGATCGCTGAAGACGTTGAAGGCGAAGCACTTGCAACACTTGTTGTGAACAAACTGCGCGGTACATTCAACGCTGTTGCTGTTAAGGCACCTGGCTTCGGTGATCGCCGTAAAGCGATGCTTGAAGACATTGCGACATTGACTGGCGGGGAAGTTATTACTGAAGACCTCGGACTAGACCTTAAATCAACTGATATTTCTCAGCTTGGTCATGCAGCAAAAGTTGTCGTTACAAAAGACAATACGACTATCGTTGAAGGTAGCGGAAATTCAGATCTTATCAAAGCACGTGTTAATCAAATCCGTGTTCAGCTTGAAGAGTCAACTTCAGAATTCGATAAAGAGAAATTGCAGGAACGTCTTGCGAAACTTGCAGGCGGCGTGGCAGTTATCAAAGTCGGAGCAGCTACTGAAACTGAACTTAAAGAACGTAAACTTCGCATTGAAGACGCATTGAACTCAACACGTGCGGCTGTTGAAGAAGGTATCGTTTCTGGTGGTGGTACTGCACTAGTAAATGTTTACACGAAGGTAGCGGCATTGCTAGAGTCTACTGAAGGCGACGTTGCAACAGGTATTAAAATCGTACTTCGTGCGCTTGAAGAACCTGTACGTCAAATCGCTAACAACGCGGGTCTTGAAGGATCTATCGTTGTTGACCGTCTGAAACGTGAAGAAATCGGCATCGGCTTTAACGCTGCAGAAGGCGAATGGGTAAACATGATGGAAGCTGGAATCGTTGACCCAACTAAAGTTACACGTTATGCACTCCAAAACGCAGCATCTGTTGCAGCGATGTTCTTGACTACTGAAGCAGTAGTTGCAGACCTTCCTGAACCAGCAGGCGGTGGAATGGGCGGAATGCCTGACATGGGCGGTATGGGCGGCATGATGTAATCTCTTCACAGGCTATTTTGTGAAGCTGTCTCGTTCATAATTAATTAGTATAGGAATAACCACTTCTCAGAAAAATTGGAGAGGTGGTTATTTTTTATGCTTTTAAAATTTGCATATCAAGACTTTTTAGCGGACAGAAGGTTTAAGAACACAACGAAAGTGAACATTGGAAACTACGAGAGGACACTAGGGCTGTTTATCGACTATTGCCTTGAACTTGGTGTCATTAACATTGAAGAGGTAGCACAAAGCCATGTACGTAGTTACCTAGTTGATTGTCAGGAGAGAGGGAATAAGCCGGGGACAATTAATACGAAAATTATGAGAATACGAGCGTTCTTCAATTATCTTATCGAGGAAAAAATAGTGAGTGAAAATATGGCTCATAAAGTAAAATTACAAAAAGAAGATGTCAAAATTGATGTCTTTACAGATGAACATATATATCAAATGTTAGTTTACTATCGAAGTTTAAGATGGAAAGAGAAAAGTTATTTCAGTTATCGAGGCTATTTATTGATTATGCTTTTACTTGGAACAGGCGTTAGATGGAAGGAAGCGATAAATCTCAAATGGTCAGATGTCGATATGCAAAATGTAACAATGAGCGTCTACGGTAAAAACTTCCAATATGTGACAAAACGTATGCCTAAAAGTATGTGGGCTAACCCTTACACCCTTAAAATTCATATGTTTCTGTAGGTTCCTAAACACTAGCATAATGGAGTTGTCTGTCATGGGAGTATTATCACGATTCAAGAACACATATTCATTCTCTTCTCCAAAAGGATTCTTACAAAACACTTTATACACAGAGAGTTCCTTAACAAGCTTTTCGGTCATAAACACTTTATTTATTTTAGCAGCTCTTTCATAATTACCACTATCCAACAATAGGGCGCTTTAATGGAACTACATTTAGATTTAAACGACTTTATTGTTATATTTTTTAAGTACAGTGAAGCTGTATTCGGCAATCAAAAAATGCTGTTTATGGCAGCATATTTTATGAATGAAAAAAGAGCCTAAATATACAAGAAGTGTATAAATCCTTGCATATTTTAGACTCTTTAATTTTATTCCTTATTGTGTAAAAGCACCCTATAGTTTAAGTGGGAATCTTCACAGTCTTTTCTTTACCCTAACAAGATCTCATCTATTAAATGTGCTGGGCATATCAAAAAGACGCCTTCTTATTCAAGAAAAGCGCCCTTTTGTTGAATAAACCACTCTTCCTATTTATGATACCGTTCTCTTTGACATGTCTATATAAGGTTTTAATTCTTTTTTAAAGGAGAAAAACATCAATACATTGTTTTCTTGAAACTACTCCCCAAGCAACTGATACTCTGCTACCAGACCTTTTTGAACGCCTGGTCGTTCCGCAATGCGATGAGCCCATTTCAAGAGATGAGTATATTCATCCATGTTTAAAAATTCATAAGAGCCTTCATACAATTTTCCTAAAGCTAAACGCCCGTACCAAGACCATATCGTAATATCTGCAATAGTATAGGTATCACCAGCGATATAAGAACGCTGAGCTAATATTTTATCAAGTAAGTCTAATTGACGTTTCGTTTCCATAGTAAAACGATCAATTGGGTATTTCATAGGCTCTGGCGCATAAGCAAAAAAGTGACCAAACCCTCCACCAACATAAGGACCTGACCCAATTTGCCAGAATAGCCAATTAAGGGTTTCTGTCCGTCCATGAATATCTGTCGGGATCAGTTTATTAAATTTCTCAGCCAAGTAAAGCAGAATCGACCCTGATTCAAAAATTTCCACACGTGGACTTTGACTTTGATCGACTAGGGCTGGGATCTTAGAATTAGGATTGATCTTGACAAAATCTGAACCAAATTGATCGCCGGCTCCAATATTGATTTTATACAAATCATAGTCTGCACCATCGACACCCAACTCTTTTAATTCTTCCAGCATAATCGTCACTTTAATACCATTCGGCGTTCCCAGTGAATAGAGTTGGAACGGTGCCTCTCCGACTGGTAGTTTTTGTTCGAAACGTTCACCGGCTGTCGGAAGATTACCGCCTCTATTCGAATTCTCTTCTTCCCACTGCCACACGTCTGGTAATTCATATTTTGTCATCTCAACACTCCTCCTAATATCTATTATTAACTCCATCATACTAACAATATAAAAGTACTCCTAATATTTAGCTTATCATCTATTTATAATACGGCTCAGCATAAAATATCTAAGTGCCTGCGTCTGTAAAGTCATTTGCTTTATCCATTCCTGCATTTAGCATGAGGACGATGATACAGTCGATAAAGATGTTTACTGCAATTCCTTCACGGTTAAACTTCCTGTTGAAGATTAGTAAATAGCACGTATAAAGAAGGGAAAAGGCTAACAAAATGTACAGGAAGGGTCTGATAGCATCGATAAAGGCTATAATTTCAGGATTGTTATAAAAGGTCTTAATCAATTAGATGTCATCGGTTAGGTTTTCAAGGATATCTACAACCCATGTCAAACCTTGAACGAATACCCAAGCGATCCATCTAACGATATCTGTAAAAATGTTTGAAGTACTCAGATAGTATTGGAACTCTTCAAGTTTGCGAGCTACCTCTTCTTTACTCATTTGTTACTCCTCCAGTCATGGAGTCAATAAAATAAATCAATTCCTTCTGTTGGCGAATTCCTTCATAAACTTCAAGGTCATATTCTCCATAGGTTTTTCCATCTTTGATATAGTAAATGGCATTCACATGCGACATTTCAAAATGAGGGAGTATGAAATCATTTAACGGTATTTTCTGATTTTTTTTGAAACGTTGATTTTAATGGGTTTCTTTGTAGCTGTTTTCGAGGATTTGCGTGGCGAACTTATGGGCGGCATGATGTAAGATAGCTAAAGAAATCCTTGCAAATTTCTTATCAAGATCCAGACTATACGATTGAAGAGAAAGCAGAGAGACAATTGACTAGCTATTTTTGGGGTGTATTTCGGGGTGTAATTTAATCAAAGTGAATCAAACAGCGATATGTTAATAATAAGATTTTTTAGTGATTAAGGTTTACTTCAGTAAAATAAGGTATATTATATTTGTTGAATAGATTCTCTTTAAAGACAAGAAAAGTAGGTGAACAAAGTGGGTAAATATCAATTGGATAACAAAGGTCGGGTAGCTGTGACAAAGTATCATGAAAAACACAAGCCGGCCCAATTTGATAAAAAGGAGCAACTCGAAAAAATACGTGCGGAGTATTTGAAAAAGAAGCAAAAACAAACAGATAAATAATAAGAAGACATATCTTCAAAATTGTCAAGAACAGACCAAGCAAAAGGATATTTTAGAATTTGCGACGGTACAATACTTGTTTAAGAATTTAATATATTGTAATTTGAATATTTAAAGAGGATTAAAGTAAAATCATTCTTTTACTAAGCGAGGTAGAGCAATCTATCTCGCTTTTATAAAAAAACACAAAAAGGAAGACCTTTTTTTGGTAGATTTAAGTCACCACAACTAATCCTAGAAAAGAGGTCTTCCCTTTGACTCAGTTTACAATAGCTATTGTTCAATAACTAGTAGAAAAACAAGATATTACCAAGCAACTCAGAACAAAGTAATACATCTTTAGATTTAAACATCAAATAACTTAATTATCATTCAACAGCTAAACGTTGTAAATTTGCGTTCTGCTTATGGTGCCTCTAAATTGATTAACTTTTATTCCTGACTTTGTAGTAGTTCAGGAAATAAATAATGTAAAATATCCATAGTCAGACGTTGCGAATTCCCTTTATATGGATATATATGCATATACATGGATGGATTAAAGTTCGCTTCTAAAATCCCATAAGCATTTTTATCAGATGCGGGAGCTTCTTTATTTTCAATAATCAAATCGATGCCGCTAATTTTAGCTCCAAGTGCCGATACCGCATCCACTGCAATCTTTTTATAATCATCAGAAATTTGATCTGTTACATCAATCGAGTCTCCACCTGTACTGACATTAGAGTTTTCACGCAAATAGATGATTTCATCAATTTTGGGAATCGAATCCAATCCATATCCTTGACCTTTAAGCATAAGTTGCTCCAATTCACCTAATTGAATACTTTCTAAAGGCGTCCTATGGTCTCTTCCTCTTAACGGATCACGGTTCTTTTCAATGACTAACTCTTCGATTGTATGTTTACCATCACCTTTAATATTCGCAGGAACTCGTGACAAAATAGCATACACTTTATCATTTAATACAAAAAATCTATATTCTGTTCCATTAAGAAACTCTTCGACTAATACAGAAGAATCTTCTTTAAATGCGAGTGTGATTGCTTTTAGATAATCTTCGTAATTTGCCCCTTCTTTAAAAATTGATATTCCCAATCCAAAGTTAGTTGTTTTAGGCTTCACAACGAAAGGTTTGGAAGAAAACAAATCGTAAGAACGTAAAGCATGATCTATGTCATTATATTCTTCACCATTCGGTACTCGGAATCCGTGTTGATGAAGAATCTTCTTTGTGACTGTTTTATTTTCCATAACTAAAGTAGATACATAGCTATCTTTACTTGTCATATTCCCGTTTTTTACAAATTCAACATGATCTTTTAATTGAAGCTTCAAAAACTGATCTTGCCTATCTAAGATTTCTACCTGGATTCCTTGCTGAAAAGCATCGAACATTAAAATCTGAGTGGACAACTCCATGTCAGTAAAACCTGTTAATTGATATGGTTTATCCCATGACTTTTCATGATTTTCTTTAGCAATACTCGTAGCCACTTGACCTTGACTATCCTTTTTACTATCTTTATACAGTCTTCCGGCTAAAGTCTTACTTGGGTCCATTAATATTTCCCTTAGACTAACAAATAATGAATCTGAAACAGTCAAATCCAGGATTTCTACTAGGTGTTCCATCTCATCAATAATATTTTTAGCATCTACTTCAAATTGTGTATGCTCTAATGGATGTTCAAGCGCCACTAAATCATTGTAAAATTTACCCGCTTTTACCCACTCATCACTATGAATACCTTCATCTTTCCAAAGTAAATAAATTAAAAAAAGATGTAGGAATTCTGCTTGTTCATAGCTAATTCCATTCTTTTCAAAAGGGTTAATATCTATATTTCTTAATTCAATATATCTTACACCCTGACCTTCTAAATCTGAAGCATGTTGCCCACCTCTTAAACGGACAGCTGAATAAAATTCTTTTTCTTCTACTAGTAGTCCTCTTTGAACCATCAAAGAGATATCTGATATATAATTTTGCAAACTACTATATGAAACTTGAACATCATTGTGATTGGTATAACCATATTTACTGTTTCTAATACTTCTTACTGGTACATTCAAAGAATCTTCATCGAAAAAGTTCTCTTCACTACTAGGAGATGCGCCATATAAATAAGTTATTAACCATTGATAGTGTAAATAATTTCTTGTGGTTTTAAGATAAATCTCGGTTTTAAAATGTTGATAATCTTTTATCTCCGATTGTAAGTTGAATAACGCTTGGATTAACTCGTCTCCGAATTCAAAGTTGAAATGAATACCACTAATCATTTGTTTACGACGGCCATACGTTTTGGATAACGATTGACGATATCTAACATTTTCGGAATTGTTCAGTTTTGCAATTACAATATCTTCTTCTTTTTCTGGTAACGCAGGCGGCATGCTTAATGGCCAAAGCATTTCATTATCATCCATAGAACGATAAACAACGTCATGGATAGCTGTTAAGTAATTAAACAGTTCATCTAGCGTCTCAGTAACAGGTGTGACTAATTCCATCTGTGTTTCGGAAAAGTCACGCTTTATAAAGGGGTGCTCATCTCTTGTAGAAATAGATTTAGGATGATCTGTTTTAGATAAATTTCCTGATAAGTCAACTCGTTGACTTTCTTTTTCAATCCCATAACGGGCTTTTAATAAGTATGGTTTAACCCGGTCATTCTCTAACATTTTTTTAATATCCATATTAGCGATACCTCGCAATTCACTTGTTTTTAAAATTATTACTTGTTTTTTAGATTGTAAACCGTGAAATATGACGAAATACAATAATGGAAAATACCCACATTTAGTTGAAATGGGGATATTTTCCATTCTATATTTTATTGTGAAAGGGGAATTAGCTTAAGTGTTTCATATGAAAAGCGAAATGATCATCTAAGAAAGTAGCAATGAAGAAATAGCTATGATCATAACCTTCAATTTTCTTGTAATTTACTTCTTGGTTACTTTCTCGGGCATTTTCTAAGAAAGTGGTTTCTCCCAATTGTTCTGGATAAAACGTATCTGCAGTTCCTTGTGAAATAAGAATAGGTGGCATGCCAGTTTCTTTGATGAGTTCTGAAGCATCCCAATCTTTCCAAGCTGTTTTATCTTCGCCTAAATAAGAGGAGAATGCTTTTATTCCCCACGGGACTTGACTAGGACTTAAAATAGGAGAAAAAGCAGAAATTGCTTTGAATCTCGCAGCATTTTTCATCCCAATTACTAATGCGCCATGCCCTCCCATTGAGTGGCCCATTATGCTTTCTTTTCCCGAAAAATTAGGGACTAAAGTGGACGCGATACCTGATAATTCATCTGTAATATACGTATACATTTTATAATTCTTTGCCCATGGATTTTGTGTAGCATTTAAATAAAAACCTGCACCTTGTCCAAGGTCCCATGCTTCAACATTAGCAACATTTTCTCCACGTGGTGAAGTGTCTGGAATAATGACAGCGACTTGATATGTTTCAGCCAATCTTTGAAAGCCACTTTTTTGGCTGAAATTATCATCTGTACAAGTTAAACCAGATAACCACCAAATAAGAGGGATTTCTTTCTTTTCTATATTTGATGGTAAGTAAATACTAAATGTCATATCGCATTGCAACGCTTCTGAATAATGGGTGTACTTAGATTGTTCTCCATCAAAAGAGCGTTTTTCTTCAATTAGTTTAAGACTCATTATTTCACTCCTCATATGTTAACATTGTACGGATTGACTCACCTTTATGGAGTAAGTCAAATGCCTCATTGATATCTGTAAAGTTTAAGTTGTGTGTAATAAACGAATCTAAATCGATATCTCCTTGCATAAAGTCTTCGATCATTCCTGGTAGTTCAGTTCTACCTTTAACACCACCAAAGGCTGACCCTTTCCATACTCGACCCGTTACTAATTGGAATGGACGAGTGCTAATTTCTTTACCGCCAGCTGCAACACCGATAACAATACTTTCTCCCCAACCTTTATGACAGGATTCAAGTGCGGATCTCATGACATCGACATTTCCGATACACTCGAAGCTATAATCTACTCCGCCGTCCGTCATGTCAACGATGACTTCTTGGATCGGTTTATCAAATTTAGAAGGGTTAATAAAATCAGTTGCACCCATTTTTTTAGCCAATTCAAACTTATCTTCATTCATATCAATGGCAATAATACGACTTGCTTTTGCTTGAACCAATCCTTGAATAACAGCTAAACCAATTGCGCCTAAACCAAATACCGCTGCTACAGCGCCTTCTTCAACTTTTGCTGTGTTGTGTACAGCGCCAATACCTGTGGTAACTCCGCATCCAAGCAGTGCAACTTTATTAAGTGGTACGTCTTTATCTTCTACTTTTGCTAATGAAATTTCAGCAACCACTGTGTATTCGCTAAATGTACTTGTTCCCATGTAGTGATAAATAGGCTCTCCGTTATAAGAGAAACGAGTCGTTCCATCAGGCATTAACCCTTTACCTTGCGTTTCCCGTATCGAACCGCACAAGTTCGTTTTACCAGAAAGACAGAATTTACATTCTCCACACTCAGGTGTGTATAGTGGAATAACATGGTCCCCTGGTTTTACTGAAGTTACGCCTTCACCGACAGATACAACAACGCCCCCACCTTCGTGACCTAGCACGGTAGGAAATACGCCTTCTGGATCAGCACCTGATAATGTGTAAGCATCTGTATGACAGACTGAAGTGTACAGAATCTTTACTAATACCTCTCCTGCTTTTGGTTCCTCTACATCGATTTCTACAATTGTAAGTGGTTCTCCTGGTTTAAATGCAACAGCTGCTCTACTTTTCATATGAATACCTTCTTTCTATTTATCTACCTCTACATTGTTCATGATTACATATTATTGAACATCATACAATACTGACATATTTGTCAGTATGTAGTATGATTAACATTAGGAAGTGAAAATGTATGACAATTCGGTATAAAGAGAAAACTTTTTTCAATGGAAAAGACTTGGCATTATCAGTTATAGGCGGACGCTGGAAAATAGCAATTATATGGTGTTTGCTTCAACAGTCTCCATTAAGGTTAAGTGAAATGCAAATAAAACTCCCCCAAGTCAATCAACGCATGTTAATTAGACAACTAAGGGAATTGGAAGATGATAAAATAATTAATAGAACTGTATTCCCAGTTGTACCTCCTAAAGTTGAGTATCAACTAAGCGTAATCGGTCTTCGACTAGAACCCGTTGTAACCTCCATCTGTGAGTGGGGAGATGATTTTGCAGAACAATTGGAAGGAAACGCTGGTAAAATATCAGTTGACTAACAAACTGTACAAATAATTCCGATAATTACACAAAAACACTATCCTAAATTGCAACATTAAATGCAACAAATGTTCACAGTTGTGGAAGAAGCACTGTGCATGTATCGGGCCAATGAAATAAATTCTTGTGAAATCAGGAAGCCTTTTTAAACTGTGAACTCTATTTTTATAAGTCTCGATATTCAGACCCGTAAGTATAATTTATTTGAATATTCACAAATTGTGGTATAATAATTACATATGAAAAAGGAGATTGAGCGATTATGACTACTTATGAAGAAAATGTTGAAGGTTTTGATAAAATTGATTCCGCAAAAGCACAGGACTTGGTAAAAGGAGAAACCGAAGCCGTAATCTATATTGGCAAGGCTGTATGTCCTTATTGTCAAATATTCGTTAAAAAACTTAGAAATGTTGCTGAGGAAACTGATACTCATATTTATTATATCAATAGTGTAGAAGAATCTGATATGGAAGGTATTACTGCCTTCCGTAAAAAATACGACATACCTACAGTTCCAGGTTTCATCTTTACTAATGGTGACAAAGTAAGCGTGAAATGCGATTCATCAATGCCAGAAGAAGAAATTAAAGCTTTTATGAATAAATAATTCAATTTCAAACAGTGATCTTTGCAATCGGGCTCTGTTGTGGGTGCGAAATGTTCCTGGCTTTAATGAAATGTGGTTACACAATTTCGGTAAAGGCCAGGCATTTTTAGGTTTCCTAAAACGGAGGGATTATGTCGAGGAGTCGGGTGAGTTGGTAACGCCCTGGAAGGCTCTCCATGCGTCGAGTAGCACGCTATTCAGTAAGGGGAAACGTGTTTTATTGGCTTGGCTAATAGGCACGAGAATCTACCGTAACAGTTCGATTGATGAAAGCATACTTGATGGGGTGTGTAAATCATGGAGCTTGGTTTGAACAGATATGGTGAGAGTGTAATATGAAATAACGGAATATACTGTATTTATGCAGATCTTTTGAATGTACGGTTCTAGAAGCGCGTTATATAGAAATGTATTTACTACCAAATGTGGGGTTAGCTATGGATGAGTAAGAATCCGCAATACGAAAATCCATCTTGTGTAACAGGCGCATGCATTGCTAACAGGCTCATAGGAAGCACCTAAGCTTGTTATTCGTATAAAGTTCCATACCTTTTTAATCAATCAAATTATTCAATTTCTTTCTCAATACTTAATTTAAATAGATAGTGACAAATATGTCAGTATTAACTTATTATTCAAAATACAGTACAATAGGTTTAGAAGGAAGAAGGGGGAAATGTGAAAAGTAAAGCAGCGTAACATTTGGACCGAATGGACCACTCAAAATTGTTTGCTTGGTTGTGGAATATCTCCTGGTATCTGAGCTGTTAAAAACACTTCGAAAGTCGAAGAAGAAGCTGTAACTGTAACTGCAGTATTTAAGTTAGGCGCATTTGGTTTAGCTGAAATTCAGAGATTAAAAAATAATGAATATACTCAAGGAGGAATTTATATGGTTACCACTAAATTACATTCAAGATTAGATAACGGGATTAATGATTATCCAGAAGTAAAAGACTTTGCTGGAGGTACATTAAAGTGTCTTTGTGAATCAAATAAAGTAGAAGTCAAGGTAGATTCACAAACAATGCACAACCATGCTTGTGGTTGTTCAAAGTGTTGGAAACCAGAAGGTGCAACTTTTTCTTTAGTAGCTGTAGTATCTCGTGATAAAGTTAACGTCGTTAGTAACGGTGATAAGTTAGGGATAGTTGATGAAACCGCTGCAATTCAAAGACATTTCTGTAAAGAATGTAACGCACATTTATATGGTCGTATAGAAAACAAAGACCATGCATTTTACGGATTAGATTTTGTTCATACAGAATTATCAGAGGATAAAGGATGGTCGGCACCACAATTCGCAGCATTTGTTTCGTCTGTAATCGAAACAGGTACACCGGCTTCAGAAATGGCTGATATCAGAAAAGAGTTAAATAATCTTGGATTACCTACCTATGATGTCCTATCACCTGAGTTAATGGATTTAATTGCTGCTAAAACTGCTGAACTGAATAGCGCATTGCAGAGATAAAAGTTATATTTTAATTTAGTAATTAAGAAATATTAGACTAGTTAAATGGACCTTCTTTTTTATAAACTAGCGGTTGTTGATTAATCGTAAAATCGTTAGTTTATAAAAATTATTGTCGTCAAGAGTCTTTTAAAAGTCTAGTTTTGCTTCAATCTCACACATTTTTAAAAATCTAGAGATTGAAAAGATATACAAAAGCACTTACTCTATTTCAGAGTAAGTGCTTTTGTATATTGATTATTTAGAGTGTGGGTCTAAGCCAACAAGTAACGTATTGTGGCTCAGGTTCGATAGAGTGTATGCAATCATTGCACTATTCGTCGTCTACATGTCTACATATTTATATGAAACCTCTCTTAATATCTGGAATAATAGGCTTTAAAAAGGAAATGTGAGAGAGTAATTTAATGCTAGATAGACAATTGAATACAGAAGCATTCGATAAAAGACGTTTCAACGAAATTTATGCTATGTTGCAAGGTCTTCAATAGAAGGAACAGATCTCAGCGAAAGAGGCGGCGAACATAGCAATTATAATAATTTTTAAAACTAGACAACAATTAGAAACAGAAAATGCGGTAAAAGTTATGCATGAGTGGGGAAGTGCCAGTGAAGTTTTTCCCTGAATGAACTTGTTTTCTGTTTAATTAGGACAGAACCTATTCATCAAATTACTTGGAACACTGGAATTATGAAACAGAAAATTTTATACTTATTTTTTTGAAAAAAGCATTGCTGTCTCTTAGCATTGCTTTTTTGATCCTATGAAGGTCAGAAAATCGTTTATGTCTGAGTTCGTTCTTAAGTTTACCTAACCAGTTGGACCTTCATTTGTACTTACTGACTATTCATTTAATCAATTTCCCCTCATGTATAGTCAACCTTACATAATGTTTAACATACAATACAATATGTAAAACAGCGCTGACTTAATTTTAAGAGGGGGTATGTAAGTATGACCTATCAAGAAAAGAAAAGCATCGTCTCGTTAATCAGCGCTATTTTCATTTTCATATCCTTCTGCTTGTATATGTATCCACAGTATCCAGAAGGGGGGCTAGACTCGTCCGAAACCTATCGCTATTGGGGTGTCTTCGTTCTCATCTTAACTGTGGTCTCTGTAGTAGCTCACATCGTAATTAGTATTATTTTTAACATTTTGTTTAGAATTACAACAAGAGAAAAAGAACCAGCTTTCGCAGATGAATTAGATAAACTAATTGACTTGAAAGCAAACCGAAACTCCTTCTTTGTATTTATCATCGGTTTTGTTATTGCAATGGGATCGTTAATTATTGAGCAGTGGTCACAGATGATGTTTATTATTCTAATTGCTTCAGGATTCATCTCAGATGTGGTTGGCTCTATATCGAGGCTATATTACTATCGGAAAGGTGTCTAATATGGGTAAAAGTCTTGTCGGCAATCACATCCGAAAATTACGGTTTAACCATGATGAAATGACCCAACAGCAATTAGCTGACAAGGCAGGTGTTACAAGACAAACTATCGTGGCTCTCGAAAAAGGAAACTACTCGCCATCACTAGAATTGGCCTTTCGTATTTCCTTAGCCTTTAACTTACCATTG
Source organism: Sporosarcina sp. Y1011 (assembly GCF_057669885.1). NCBI lineage: Bacteria > Bacillati > Bacillota > Bacilli > Caryophanales > Caryophanaceae > Sporosarcina > Sporosarcina sp. Y1011. The sequence goes on from NZ_JBYHFP010000011.1 coordinate 22,223, forward strand.
GAAGAGGTTTTCTATTACGGGGACGTCACAAACTTGAAGAAAAAATAATCGTTTATTATGAGTTTTAGAAAAGGGGGATAAAGTATGAATTCAAATCAGAAAGCAGCAAAGATTGTGGGGGTCCTGTTTTTATTAGCAGCTCTTTCGGCGGTAATTGGTCTTTTATTGTACGATCCAATCCTAAATGGTCCCAATTACTTGATTGAAGGTTCTGCTCATGCCAATCAGGTGACACTAGGAGCACTTTTGGAGTTAATTCTTGTTGTATCCGTGGTGGGGACTGCTACGACAATGTTTCCGATTTTAAGAAAGTACAATGAAACTATAGCTCTTTGGCATGTTTACTTCAGATTTCTTGAAGCGGTTATAATTACTGTAGGCATAATTAGCGTATTGTCACTATTGACCTTAAGCCAGAACTTTGTAGCAGATGGAGCCGCGAATCCTGCCTCTTATCAAGCTTCAGGAATATTATTAAAAGCGATACATGACTGGACGTTTATGCTTGGGCCACTATTCATGTTAGGCATCAACACAATCATGTATAGTTATATATTTTACAAATCAAAGCTTGTACCCAGACCTTTATCTATCTTGGGTATGGTAGGAGCAGTGATGGTATTCCTTAATGCTTTGTTAGTACTGTTCGGAGTAGTTGAACAAATTTCTGCTTGGGGTATTTTAGCGCTTCCAATAGCAGCATTTGAAATGATATTAGCTGTATGGCTCCTAGTTAAAGGGTTCAATGAATCTGCACTTTCTTCCTTGTCAAAAATAGCAAAAGACAAGAGATTAGCTCAGGCAGATCGACTGCATTAATGCAAAAAGAGAGTACTGGATCATGACGTCGTCACAATCCAGTACTCTTTTATTTCAGCTATTCTATTGAAGATATGGAGGAATACGGACTAGTTCCTTATGGTTGGCAAGTCCATCATGAAATCCCTTTGAATCGAAATGGTACCAATGATATGGAAAACTTAGTTCTAATTAGAAACGATCCCTATCAAAAGGTTATTACAAATAAGCAAAATTCATTAACAAAGGGTATGAAACCTGGGGACAGTAAAATAGTGGATTTTCCTATTCCTGAAGGAGACATTTATCCTCCTAATAAGGAATAAATAATTTTAGAAGGTGATTATATGTGGAGAGAGCAAGTTAGTCAGATTTCCAAAATAAGAGAGGAAGAACGAGATCGAAAACTCAATTTACCTACCAATGAAAATGAGTTATCAAGATTTCGTAAATCTGTAGTAGAAAAATTTGGTGAAGATGTACTGCCAAAGCAATACTATGAATATCTACAAACAGTTAATGGAATTGAATTTAATGGACTTAAAATTTATGGGATTGACCAATCTTTTTTGGATTCTAAGTCAATTAATCATGTGGATAGTTTTTTTGATGCCAATGAAACATGGGAGTCAATTAAAGAAGAAGATGAACTGATTTTCTTTGGAGATTCAGATATAGCTTGGTATTGTTATAATATTTCTAAAAAAAATTTTGTTGAACTAGATAAACCTTCAGGTGAGCATATGGAAACTTTTTGCGATTTTGATACTATGCTTGAATCTGCTTTCTCAGCAGTACTTAGTTAAATGTACAATCCACCGCCAATTTTGGCGGATGGAGAGTATCGTGTACTACACAGAACCTGACCAACCGCTAACTGTTTTAAGGAATGAGATAATAGTAAATGATTCTGGATATTTATTGGTGGAATTGGTAAAGAAAGAAATTGTAGATTATAAATCACTATTTCTGACCTTGAAAGGCTTATGCCTTTCAAGGTTTCTTATTAGGAGGGGGATACCCAGTGACGAATACCCTTCTTGTTGGGGCATCTATGCAAAGATAAACTTCATCAAAAATGGTTATACTTGAGCGACTTGCTAATCCTATTGTTACATCCCTCGGGAAATAATCCCGTTGATCTTCGTTCCGTGCGGATGCCGATGACACCACGCCATGCAAAATATGAGCGTGAGACTTTTAGACAATTGGCAAATCAATAAAAGTCTTATGCAATGCCTCTTTGCAATTATACATGAAGGCGAATGATAGGTATTTTCATCTCATTGGTATAATAGAGAAAACCCAATTTAGGAGGAATTTAAATGGTAATGAACAATAAACAACCCAATTTAGAAGCCAGAGTCAAGAACATCATTGAAGTGGATGGGTTAAAATTTAAAGATTTGAATAACAGCGGAAAGTTAGAGCCATATAAGGATTGGCGTTTGAGTCCGAGAGAACGCGCGGAGAATTTAGTTACATTGATGAATACGGACGAAAAGGTCGGTATGATGCTTATTAATACACGTAAGATGGGACTTTCTCAAAAAGATAAGGAAAAGACGAGTCATAACGGTATATTAGATGAAGCGATTGTAGAAAAAGGGGAAAATATATTTGCTGCATCAAAAGTATATGGATCAACACATACGATTGAAAAAAGGAATTTAAGACACTTCATTTTAAGAGATAACTTTAGTCCAGCTGAAATGGCGGAGTGGATTAATAAATTAAATGAAGTTGCTGAGGGAACACGTCTAGGTATCCCAGTCCTCGTAACGTCTAATTCAAGAAATGAAAATGCCGAGCCTGTTTTTGGTATGAATGATGCAGGCGGTATTTTTTCCACATGGCCCGGAACTTTAGGACTTGCGGCGGCAGCACAAGGAGATATTAAAAACGGTGGGGATGCATCACTTATTAGCGAATTTGCCAGGATTGCTCATGAGGAGTGGAATGCTACGGGTATAAGAAAAGGTTATATGTATATGGCGGATACCGTTACAGATCCGAGATGGCAACGGACGTATGGCACATTCGGCGAAGATCCGGAATTTATTTCCGATGCGATTGGTCGCCTTATCGCTGGATTTCAAGGTAAGGAGTTAGGGAAAGAGAGTATAGCGATGACAACGAAGCATTTTCCAGGTGGTGGAGCAAGGGAAAATGGATTTGACCCCCATTACGTGGAAGGGAAGTGGAATCCTTACCCAACCCCGGGAAGTTTAGAAAAGTATCATTTACCTCCATTTAGAGCAGCCGTTGAGCATGGTACATCGTCTATTATGCCGTATTATTCTATACCGAGTATCAAGAAGAGTGTCGTACAAGAGTTCGAGGATGAAGAGATTCCATTCGAAGAGGTGGGCTTCGCATTTAATCATTATTTTATCAATTATATTCTAAGAGAAAAGCTTGGATTTAAAGGCTATATAAATAGTGACAGTGGCATTGTTAATAATATGAGTTGGGGCGTAGAAGCATTGAGTGTGGCTGAACGTTTTGCTAAAGCAGTCAATGCAGGAACAGATATAGTTGCTGATACAGGAGATATAGAGAATCTGAAATTAGCTGTTAGCAAAGGATGGATTAGTGAAAAACGTATTAATGAAGCAAATGTACGCCTCCTTACGGAAATGTTTACACTAGGACTTTTCGATGATCGTACGTATAATGCACCGGAATCGGCTACAACTGTAGTTAGTAACCAAGCTAATTGGGATGCAGCTTATGAGGGACATAAAAAATCTGTAACCGTATTAAAAAATCAAAATCAGACATTGCCTTTAACAGCTGAAAAGCTTGCAAATAAAAAGATTTATGTGGAAGTATTGCATAGGGAAACGGAACAAGCAACAGCTTACACTGATAAGGCGAGAAAAGAATGTCTTGAGTTTGGGCAATTTACGTTGACTGATAACTATGAAGAGGCAGACGTAGCGATTATGTTCTTACATCCAAAATCCGGATCCTATTTCAATGCAACACTAGGACTGTTAGAGCTTGATATTTGTGAGGATAAAGTAGTATCAGCGCTGGATGGTTCATTGTATCAAGAAACGACTTTAACTGGCTTGGATCATTTAAAAGAGGTGGCGGATAACGTTCACGACCGTGATGGAAAAGTGGTTATTAGTGTTAATGTGACATTGCCATGGATACTTGGAAGTATTGAGCCATTGGCAGATGCTTTGATTGTTGGATATGATACCTTCTATAAAGCGCAGTTTGAAGTTATTGCGGGAAATAGTAAACCTATAGGCGTTCTACCATTGACATTACCAGCAAGCGATCAAGTCATCGCAGTTTTTCAGAATGGCGATTGTGTATCCCGAAATGATGTGCCAGGCTATGACAAGGACAAGTACATGCCTGAAGGACTCAATTATGCTTATAAGGATAGCGATAGTAACATCTATAGACTTGGTCATGGATTAAGATATTAATCTATCCGCGGGGCACTTGCCAGTCTCTACGCAGTCGGGGTCGATCTCGATGGCCAGACAACTTGGAACCGGTTGGATTCGTCGAACCAAGGGCCGCGCTCCTGCCGCCCATGGATCTGACGACAATGGGGTAGTCTGAACGCGGTTGGTATCTTGTTGCTTACAAAGTACAACTGTTCGACACCAGAGGAAACGCAGGACCCATAGCTTGGGGGGTTGAACCCAAGGTGACTCCTGAGAAGTTATCCATTAGTGGTACAAACTTTTGGGAGACTTTTTTTCATTTACTTTAAGGAGAAAGAAGAATCATCAATAATTTCAACGTCTTTCCTTGCTTTTACTTCATTCATCAATTTAAAAAGCGCCTCATCTTTCTTCTTAGCCTCAATCATACAGTCAATTTGTGAAATACTACCCTTTATGACATTAAGGAATCTAAAAAACATATCGATGTCTACATAATCTGAATGATGGCGAAAATCTTTATCACTCTTTGGACTTGATATATGCATTTTTATTGGGAGAGGAGAATGCCTCCATGTCTGCACAACTCTATTCCAGTTGTTTTCCCAATTTGCATCTTGATGATGGGCCAAATGATGATGATAATCGAAAACTAGAGGTATATCTAGTTTTTCACATAAGTAAAGCGTATCGTCTAACGTAAAAGAAGTATCATCATTTTCAAGCATGATCATATTTTGAATTCTTTTCGGGACATCCATCCAATTATCAACAAAACGTTCAAGTGAAAGTTCGGTATCCTTATAATTACCTCCCACATGCATGACACAGCGATGAGTTGGGTCAATCCCCATCGCTTTCAATAATAAGTAATGTAGCTTTAAAGTACTTATTGAATTTTTCAAGATATGCTTCTCTTTAGAATTAATCAGAACAAAGTGATCTGGATGAAAATCAACCCTAATCTTATGGTTTTTTGTGAAATCTCCAATCTCACGAAGCGGTTCTTTTAATGGCTCTATATAATTCCAGTCAAGAAGTTCCTCGTGGTTTGCTAAAGGAATAAGGCGAGAGGTAAGCCGATAAAAATGAATATCAGACGCTGCATTATGTTTTAACAGTCTCAGTGTGTTGTGCAAATTCGACAGTGCAATACGTTCTAATTTACGGATAGCAGCTTCTTTATCATCGATTTTTTGGAATTGGGTAAAAGTCATTGTTTGCGATGGGGATGCATTTTTAAGTTCCGTACTCATTGCGACATAACCAAGACGTACAATCGTCAATTATTCCACCTCATTAGTTTTGTATACTCTAGTCTCCACGGTTACCATTCCACAGATGCGCCTGAAATACGTTTGACTCCCCGAATTGCGGCTATTTCATCTACGAGTCTGTGCATAGCGAGGTTCTTTTGTTTTGCTTCTATCATTATGTCAAAGTCCTGATTAAGCTCCTTTGCCATCTTTAAGAAGGGCAGGACAAAATCTAAAGAAACAAAATCAGCATGGGAACGATAGGCTTGTTCAGATTTTGGTGAAGAAATGTGGACTTTCGGTACAATTGTAGTGTTATTCCAAGTTTTAAATATACGATGTAAGTAAAGAGGGAGGTCGCACTCTCCGGTATTTGCCATAAAGTGATGATAATCGAGTACCATTGGATTGTTTTCCTTTTCACAAGTAATGAGTGTTTCCTGAATGTCATACGTTTTATCATCGTTTTCTAGCGTCATAAGCTTTTTAATTTCTTTTGGCAGCTTTTTGAGATTTTGATGGAAACGGTTTAATGAACTATTTTTATCCCCATAGGCTCCGCCAATATGAATATTAATTAATCCCTTATCGAGAGCATTCATTGCATTGAGCATTTTATAATGATATTCCATATCTTTTACTGCATTCGTTGTGACTTCTTCTCTTTCGCTTGTGAAAAGTGTAAATTGATTTGGGTGAAAGCTTACTCTGAGCTTAAAATTTTGAACTAAATTTCCGATTTCTTCCCATTCTTTTTTGAATGGAGTTAAGAAATCCCACATTACTTCCGGATGGGTTGCTAAAGGGACAAGTGAGCTTGAAAATCGGTATAATTCTATTTCATGCGCGATATTATAATGCAAAATTCTTTTTGTGTGCTGTAAATTTTGTGCGGTTACGGATTTCAACTTTTCCATTCTCTCGTTTTTAGGAAGCGCTGAATACCGTGCAAAAGTTAAAGTTTTTGATGGGCTTGCATCCCATAAGCCAAGTGCATTTGCTACATATCCGAACCGTATTTTCATCTACTTTACCCCTTCATTCAATACTTTGAGGTTGAAATCTATTCATGTAAACAGTGAGAAAAAAGTTGTATAAAGCATATTATTCGCATAAATTCATATTGCATACACAAGTTGAAAATGGAAATACCAAAATGTATGTAGTGATTTCAATTGTTCGCTAAGTAAAAAAAATATCCGAATCTGGATCCCCTTCTTTAAATATGGCGTGTTCTTTGTCGCCTTAAAAAGGAGCGCACTATCATCATTTTTCAAATGGGATAGAAGAATTAATGATTACTTGTTTACTAAATTTAAATGAAGTCATTGCCACGATTAACGAAGCTGTTTTCAGTAGGTAGCTATCAACTATGAACGGATAAGTTGGTTCATAATTTTGGGGAAACGGTGCCATTATTTGCAGAAATAAATAACTTTTTATTTTAGCAACGACCGGTTGAGTTTAATGAATTTCTTTGTTTCTGTTATCGAGGAATTCCGTAGAGAGCTTATGGGCGGCATGATGTAGTTCTCATCACAGGTTATTTTGTGAAGCTGTCTCATTCATAATTAGTTCGTATAGGAATAGCCACTTCTCAGAAAATTGGAGAAGTGGCTATTTTTTAGCATATAGAACGTTTAAGAACACACGATATCTGAAAATTTCAACTCACATTGACTTGTTAGAATTTACCCTTGACAATACATTCGCCCCCAGAGATAATTGAACTGTACGATATGTGATATATTGTACGCATAACGTACAAGTGATTGTTGGCTTACGCAATCCTTATCATGCGGATTTTATCGAAGGTGTTTAGACATTACTATGAAGGACTGTTTTATTGAAGTATGTAGCCGCTTTCAGAAGGTGGTAATACTTCCATCTCCACACATCAAATAGATGTAAAGGTCTTCATCAAACTGAAAGAAATTAAGCGACCCATTTTGAAGGGCTAAACTATAGGAGCTTTCATCCCTGCGCTTATTGCATCGTTACGATGATGAACGATTAGGAAAAATTGTGCCATTATTCAAGGGATTCGCAAAAATATTTAGTTGCATCATTTCATTACTACTAATGAAATGAAAGCGTTTAAATAGGAGGAGGGAAATTTAAAGCTAGGCATAGCTTTAATGTTTATTGGAGTAGAAAGAGCCATTATACATAGGTATTTGAGGAGTAACATGGAATTTATAGATTTTCCGTACAAAAAAGCTCATGCTGGTATAGCCCGTTTTAGAAACAGGATTAAATGCACATTAAATGGGAGTAACACAAAAAACGAATGAGATGATAACTTTTTTTAGAACAACCCAATTTGGATGAAGAGGTGTAAGAGATGTGGTATAAATTATGGGCTTCACACCAACAGACAAAGACGTTATTGTCTTTCGCGGTAATGAATCCAAAAGCAATGGAGCATGCGGCTAAATCCGTAGAGATGAAGGAAGTGGACAAGAAGAAAGGTCCTCCTTCCTACACAAATTTACAAAAAGCAGGACTGTTCCTAGGTCCACTGCTATTTCTGTTATTTACTTTTATTTTTAGTTTTCCGGGCTTAAGTCCTGAAGGACAGGCTGTTATGGGGACGACGATTTGGATGGCAACGTGGTGGATCTCAGAAGCGGTACCTATTCCGATTACTTCACTAATGCCAATTGTCTTATTGCCACTGTTTGGAGCGGGGACAGAGGGAGAAATTGCTTCAAGTTACGGAGATTCAATATTATTCTTATTTCTTGGTGGATTTCTAATTGCCCTTGCGCTTGAAAAATGGAATCTTCATCAGCGTATTGCTATAAATATTATCGCTGTAGTCGGTACAAAAACATCTGGGATTGTCCTTGGATTTATGGGCGCAACTTGGTTCTTGTCAATGTGGGTGTCTAATGTAGCGACGGTGATGATGATGATTCCAATTGGGACCGCTATCATTGGTGAAGTTGTCCAGCTCATGAAGGATAACAACGTGCACACGCTTGAAGAAGAACAAAAATTTACTAAGCTAATGATTTTTGGCATCGGTTTTGCAGCAACTATCGGTGGTGTAACAACACTAATCGGTACGCCAACAAATATTATTTTAGTGGGAATGCTTAGAACGATGTATGGCATTGAACTCTCTTTTGGAGGCTGGATGCTGTTTTCACTTCCATTTATCACCTTTATTATGATACTAACTTGGTTCTATCTGACACAAATTGCACTTCCGATGAAAGTTAGAAAAATCGAAGGTGCTAATCAATTTATTACCGATAGTAAAGCAAAATTAGGCAAAATTAGTTTTGAGGAAGTTGCAGTTTTAGTTATTTTTAGTTTAACTGCGTTTATGTGGATTACGCGTACTTTCATCTGGAATCACTTTATTCCAGGCTTAACAGACACAGCAATCGCGATTGTCGCTGGATTCTTACTGTTCTTAATCCCGGCCAAGAACAAACCAGGGCGTATTCTCAACAGTAATTCGATTAAAGACTTGCCTTGGGGAGTGCTTGTATTAGTTGGGGGCGGCCTTGCACTGGCGACAGGATTTATGCAAACTGACCTTGCAAGTTGGATTGGTAGTCAGATGCTAATAATGGAAAATATCCCAGTGTTCTTGGTGATCTTATCTGCTACTATTCTTGTTTTAGCAATGACGGAACTTATGCCAAATAGTGCGACGTCAACAATCATGCTACCGATTATGGGAGTACTTGCCTTAGCAATTGATGTGCATCCACTTACATTAATGATTCCCATCTCACTAGCAGCAGGGTTGACATTTATGTTGCCAATTGGAACTCCGTCAAATGCGATTATGTTTGCTACAGGCAAATTCACCATTTTGGATATGGTTAAAGTAGGGTTTTGGTTAAATATCCTTGCTGTTATCACCATTATGCTTGCCGTTTACTTCTTATTACCAGTGGTCTTTAATATTGATTTAACTGGCTTTCCAGTTGAATTAAAATAAATGTGTTAGATAATAAAAGGTGCAGGACACTACTAGAAAATCATATTAGATGCCCGTTTGATATCTAAACTTTAATATCGATCATTATCAAGCTATTAAAGGCTTCTCATTAGTTAAACAAACTTTTGAGAGGCCTTTTTCTACGTTTAGTCAAGCGTTTTTCAATGAGTGCGTAGGTATGGTTATATGTTGCTAAGACTAGTAGGTCGCCAACCAGTATTTATAGTTCAATAGTGTGAAACGAGAGAGAGAATAATTTACTAAGGCTTGTTCATACATCCGTAGAAGCGACTTTATGACATTTATTAATACACTGTTAAAGAAGAATGTAATTACTATACAAAGGAAAAAATAAACGCACCCCATTGAAAAATAAAAACCCCTTGGAGGTCTAAAAGGGGTTGTTTTATAATTAAATATTTCATATAAATTTCGAGTCAAAAAACGCCATTATAAACTTGTTCTTCCGCTATAACCGTGTCTATGGGAATTATCACCATTTATAGTAGTATATCCGCTAAACTCATGATAATGACCACCGTTAGGGAGGGGTATAGCGGGACCGGTAACTCCACGAATCTCATGTCGATGTCGATCATCGACAGATGTAAAAGTAAAGTATCTATGAGTGTGTGGTACACCACTTGGGGCTGGTTCAGTAGTTCCGGCATATCTGTGATTATGTCCTACATCAAAAGAAGTGACGCCTCTAAATTCGTGGACATGAGCAGGAACGGGTCTTCCATCCCATTGAGTAATAAAAAGCTGATGGGAATGCATAGGGTCAGAATCGTCTGAATGATACATGAACCCGGAAACTGGTATTTCCAATAGTATAACTCCTTTTTGCTTTTTCAATACTATATGTATGGGAGGAAAAAAGGTTTCAAACTTATGTCGATAAAGAGGTTTGTTTGTAAAAATACGCCACACCTTTTAATTTATCATATCAGTATGAAACTGCACTCTGAATATACAATGTTTAGGAGAATTATCCTCCCAATCTTACTAAATACCATTACAGTTGTTTTATTTACGACATTTACAAAATAATATTCCATTTTCTATTAGCAGATACATTTTTGGAAGTACACTTAATTTATTTAGGTGTTTTTCTATGTACTACGCCATTCGGATAATTCATCTTCAGCTAACAGGGGTTAATCAAAAAGAATTATCGTTGAAGTTTAGCTATGTTTAGGATAGGCGAATGTACATCATGTGAATCATTACATCGCATAACCTAAAATGAGATCAAAGGGAGGTAAAAATATTGACACGATTTGATTACGATCGATATGACAGAGATGATGATGACTACGATTATGACGGTTATGGGAGACGTCGCAGAAGACGTCGTCCACAATATCAATACCCACTTTTCCCAATTTATCCATTCTTCCCAATCTACCCGCCATACCCATCATACCCGCCCTATTATCGCTATCCATACTACAACCGTCCTTATGGCTATTAATATATAAGACGCCTACTCTTTTAAAAATATCTACACGAATTATGGATATACGGTGGCCGACTCGTGGATCTGGTTTGCCACGGGTTGTATCGTGAGCCTGCAAAAATTCCGCATTTAGTACTTCACGCACAGTTGTAAATGTAGAGTCATCCTCTAAATTTCCCGAAAAAATAAACAAACAAGAGAGCAGTTTACAGGCTCCCTTGTTTGTTTTATTTTTCAATTCAATTAAATACCTGAAAGAGATTTATCTGGTATTAAGTCGAATTCCGTAGTTATGGGTCATGGGACAATTTCAAAAACAGTACCTTTGTTAAAATCAGTCACATTCATAGAACCATAAACCCCTAAATATAGTTTTGTTTGATCCGAATTTGATCCTAAGCTAACATAATAAGCTGATTCAGACCCAAAATTATAATCGGTTTGAATCACACTAAAATCATTTGGTTTACTATCCGTTCTTACTTTAGTATAAGCTAAAACCCCTCTACCTGGAGATTGAGATTCCTCCTTCCGGGCAAAATCAGTAAAAACAACGCCTCCTTTTAAATCGGGGATTCCATTCCCCATATAGGCTTGCACTCCTGTAAGTGCAGTACCTCCAAACTTATCGGGTCGGGGATCGTTATGAAAATAACTAGTTAAAGGTTGAAGACGACTAGATGAATTTTTTACTGCTTCATTGTAATAAGCGATTATTTTTTCCTCCAAATTAAGATTTGCAGAGCAGCCTCTAATCATTGAAGTAGGAAAAGCGCCTTCCCACCCTCGCCAGCCAAAGTTAATAAATCCTTCATGGTCAGGTTCAGATTTCATTAAAGAAGTTTGAATTAGCTGAGTAACTGGTATTGGTTTATAATGCACAAATGAAAAAATCGCCTCTTCCAAATCCTGTCCTACATTTCCCACGTATTTAATATACTGTTTATAAAACCTTTGAAATGAAATACCTGGTATATTCCGAACACCTTTGGCGATTACTGTAAGTGTTTCCTGTATAGGGACAGGCAGTTCATTAAAACGTGTGACTACAGGTGAATTATAAATAAATGGATTCTTAACTACATCAATTTCAATTATTTTCCCGGCTATCTCCATATCATTCTGGCTTAAATTAAATGGATCATAGCCTGATCCGCCATCTCCAGTTGTTAAAACAAGTTTTCCTGATTCAGGTGAGAAGTTTAAGCTATTGACACCATTATGGTTTGAAAATGGTCTTCTTAAGTTTAGTAATGTCCGCCGTTTTTGAGGTTGACCATTCGATTGTAAAGCCCATTCTTCAACTGTATCAATATGATCATATCGAGTTTCTCTATTTATCCACCTTAGGTTTAAAGTACCTGGATCGCACGGGTTAGGCTCAAAAGGTTCAGTAAGAGCACCAGGCCCTTGTGTTCCAGCTACTGAATAGTGAAGATAAAACAGACCATTATAATGAAAATCGGGATGAAACGCTAGACCTAGTAAACCGCGTTCGTCATATCCACCACCAGAAGCACCTAGATTTATAATTCGAGGGCGAATATCTAAAAAAGTTCTTATAACTCCGTTTCCTATGTAAAAGATTTCTCCTACCTGTGTTGCAATAAATAAACTTTCAATTGAGTCACCCGGAAGTATAGTTGTTTTCAAAACGGTGGGTAAATTTATATTATTTACAATGGGACGTAAATTAACCTTAACTTTTATCAACTAACAATACACTCCTTTAAGTTGTTTTCTTTTATAAGAATATGAATTGAACTGTTCTGCTAGTACAAATTGAGGCGGGGGAATCTGACAAGACATTGCAGTGATTTCCGTACCAACGTCGGAGGAATCCAGGGGAGGGGACTTAGGGGATGACTCATTCATTTGCTTAAATTTTATACAACATACGATAGTGACATTATTGCTGCAATAACACCTGTTCCAGAAAATATGAGAAGTTCGGGCATATGTTTACAATTGAATAGTTTAAAGTTAGAAGCATTTCTTTGTAATAGAAATGTTTTTTTATTTTCCGGAAATGAAAATAATAACAACAATAAAGTAGTGGTATTGAATAAAAGTTTATTGCAAAACGATATATTACGTGCTAATATAAAAGTGATAATAAATATGTGAGGTGCTTTTTATGAAACGAGGATCAACACTTTTTTTGAAGTTAGCTGTTATTCTTATGGGAATTCCTGTTCTTGCTTTATGTCTGTTTTTGTTGCCCCAAATAGCGAATGAGGCAAATGAAGCAGCAGAAAGAGGTTCAGATTTAGCTTTTGTAGTATATGGTCTTTTAATGATTATGTATGTTTCGGCAATCCCATTTTACTTCGCTTTGTATCAATCTTTTAATCTTTTAAGCTACATTGACAAGAACCTAGCTTTCTCGAATTTATCCGTAGGAGCTCTAAAGAAAATCAAAAACTGTGCCATCTTAATCAGTGGCTTGTACTTGGTAGCTCTGCCTTTCGTTTATATCATGGCGGAGGTGGACGACGCACCAGGTCTAATAATAGTCGGAATGATCCCTATTTTTGCTTCCGTGGTTGTTGCCTTCTTTGCTGCTGTTCTTCAAAGGCTTTTAAAAGAAGCTATAGATATAAAAGAGGAAAATGATTTAATAGTCTGAGTTGAGGTGAATAATATGGCAATTATAATCAATATTGACGTGATGCTTGCTAAACGAAAAATGAGTGTGACGGAACTTTCGGAGAGGGTCGGAATCACGATGGCAAATATTTCGATCTTGAAAAATGGTAAGGCAAAAGCGATTCGATTATCTACTTTAGAGGCGATTTGTAAGGCTTTAGAATGTCAGCCTGGGGATCTTTTAGAATACAAAAGTAACGAGGACGCTCAAGGATGATCATTGATTAAACGGGTGCTAAACCACCTATTTAAAAAGATAAAAGGTGAGGATTATGATCAGGGAAAAACAGATTTACATCCTTTTAACTGATACAGGGACGACTTTAAATAGGATGATTAAGTCCTATACTAAAAAAACGTATAATCACGCTTCAATTGCCTTTGACGCGGAATTAATTGAGGTATATAGTTTTGGAAGAAAAACAGCGAAAAATCCTTTCATTGGAGGATTCGTTAAAGAAGATATTCATTCCGTCATATTCAAACAAGCCAATTGTGCAATCTATTCTTTAACCGTAACAAATGATGAATTTCAAAGGATGTCTCAATATATCCAAGAAATTGCAGCCAAAAAAGAACACTACCGTTATAATTTTATTGGATTATTTGGTGTAATGTTAAAAAAGCCGATAATAAGAAAGAATGCTTTCTTCTGTTCTCAGTTTGTGGCTACTGTCCTAAAGGAGAGTGAGTCCATTTACTTTGAAAAAGATCTTTCTCTGATCGAACCAAGTGAATTGCCTCATACGGCAAATTTCCAATTGATTTTTGAAGGTAAATTAAAAGGTTATCAAAACGGACTTATGAACGAAAGCGTCCATGTTTGTTATTCAATAGTTCCGATTGAAATGTGATTCTGTGTCATTAGACCAAGTCTCGCCAATTATGCTAGCTGTTCTATATTCGACATGAAAGAGGAGTTTTTGACAACTTTCGATGAAATTAATTTATTAAAAATTACGTGGCGAGGTTATGGGTAGTATGATGTAGCCTCGTCATAGATTATGGGAAAAGCGTCACTCCAATCATATGGAGGACGCTTTTTTTGTGTGCTATAGCGTGTAAGTTCCAAAGAAATAAGGGGTAGCTTAACGCAAGAATGTCCGCGTCGACATAGAATCTGAAGGAAGCGAGCGGCAAATTTCCGGTTTGAGGAACGCCAACGTCGATTCCAGTATTTTTGAAAATATCAAAAGAGCTTTAGCAAAACGAAGATCATTTACTTCGTTGCAACTTGGGAGGAGAATTTTTCCGTTTTTATATATTCTTCTCAATTTCGAAAAATAAGGCTTTCTTTATTTAATGGTAGAGTGTTAGTGTGAGTTTTATAAATATCCTATACCAAATAAAACCCTTGAAAACTCCTAACAGAGTTCCCAAGGGCCAAAAGTTTTATCGATATTAAATTCTCAAGTGATGAACCGTATATCATACGGTTCAGGCTAGGAATCATATGACTTCCTTCTAAAATAATGTATTTGCTATTTTACTTATTTAGTGAACTAAATAATGAATTGTAAGCTGTAACAACTTGTTGGTAATAACCGACTAAGTTCTCCCAAACCGTTTTTTGAACTGTTTCTTTAACAGGTTCTTCTGGAGCATCGTCGCCAACAGCAAGATCTTCTACTACATCTTCAGTAGGCGCATCCGTAGCGTCGTCGCTATCAGCGGGAACTTCTACTACATCTTCAGTAGGTGCATCCGTAGCGTTGTCGCTATCAGCAGGAACTTCTACTACATCTTCAGTAGGCGCATCCGTAGCGTCGTCGCTATCAGCAGGAACTTCAGTTAGATCCTCAGCAGGCATGTCCGTTATAGTACCATCTTCATCTGGTAAGATCATTCCAAGATGATCTTGGATTAGAAAATCGTAGTAATCAATTAAACTTCCATAATTTTGTATGACAGATCTATATTCATTTACTTGCTCTTCTGTTACAATAGTGCTATCGATAGATTGGTCAGTTGACGTAGTATCTTCATTGATATTATCGTCAGCTGGCTTTTCTGTTTCATCAGTTTCATTCGCTAATTCATCTTCACCAGCAGGCTCCTCTGCAGGTTCTTCGTCAACCACAGTTTCCTCCGCAGCATCGTCTTCAATTACAGGTTCATCCGTAGCATCGTCTTCAACCACAGGTACATCCGTAGTTTCGTCTTCAACTACAGGTGCATCCGTAGCATCGTCTTCAACCACAGGTACATCCGTAGTTTCGTCTTCAATTACAGGTGCATCCGTAGCATCGTCTTCATCAACAGGTACATCGGTAGTTTCGTCTTCAATTACAGGTGCATCTGTTGCTTCATCTTCATCAACAGGTACATCCGTTACTTCGTCTTCATCCAAATCATCATCCAAATCATCTTCATTCGGTGCATTTTCCTGCAAATTTTTATTTGCAATGGTACGCATTATTTTTCCTTTTTCAGGTGAACCTGGAATGCTTGTTGCAAAAGATGAAACCTCTGCACCGTGATTTTTAAACTCTTTTTCCTCACCATTTTCAGCTGCAAAAGCTGAGCCACCTGCTCCGAAAATAGCAGCTGTTATCATTGAGGTTGACATTACAAACGGCAAAATCTTCTTGTTCGTGCTCTTCTCTTTTTGATTAGTTTCTTTAACCAAGACTCATCAAACTCCCTTTTTTTGAATTTTTTTAATCTCGACTACTAAATAAGAAATTGAAATAACACTCGCTCTATTAAGCCGTTATGTACATCTACCTCCTTCACAAGCAGAGCCTAAAATAAGGGTCAGTTTTTGAAGTATTCGTTATGTAGCTTTTCAATCGAATAATTTAGCAGTGCCCCATCTGCTTGTTACCTACAATAACAAATGAAAATAACAAGAGTGTAACGGGCGAGTAACAAGTTCCCATGGAAATATTAACCTATGTCACAATTAAAAAACACACCAAGAGTCCTAACTTGTAATTGGGAAAAGACTAAAAGGAGGGCCTATTCTAATAGATCCGCCGCCTAAATCCAGTTTATTCCTTTTTGGAAAGGCATTATCAAAGTGCTGTCCAATCGTATCACGCTACTTTTTGGACATCTACCTTGAATGGTCTAAACGATCTAACGTTATTCAATTTTATATATTACATTCGTAAATATTGAGAAGTTTTCTACCTATTAATAATATGAATGAACGGCTCTACGACAAGTTCAATTCTATAAAACTAAATATCTGTTGCGGCAAAGTTTCCGAAGGCATAATGTAATAGAAACTCCAGACCCTTGAATTATCAAAGGTTAGAGGCTTGCATCATCAATAGGTAGTCATTGAATTAATCATAGGTGCCGAAAAATCACTCTGAATATCAAGGCTTCCCAACAATTCACTGAATTGTTGAGGGGCCTTTTTCAAATACACCAGTTAGTTGTCCGTAAACTTCACCCTTTCTTAAAACACTGGTAAGTTCTATTTTGTATGCAATTTTAATCAACTAAGAATCTTTAGCGTTTCTTACTATCATGTGAAAGAGTAAAACGTCGATGTGATGAACTTACAGCAAGGATCTTATCAAAATGAATTTGAAAATGGTACCACACTTAAAAGTAAATCCATCATCCTATCAACAGGTGCTCCTTGATGCAATGTCGTCGTCCCTGGCGAGGCGGAATTTAGAAATAAAGGAGTCCGAAACTGCCGTGATTATTAGTGTAAGAACTAAAATTGGCATACACTAGCCATCGTTTCGCATTGAAAGAGGAATCTTCTTTTGTAGAGGTAAATAAATTAAAGAATCAAAAGCTATTCATTTAGGGGTGCTGACATGTGGGAAAATCATACACTATTGCATTAGTTTAGTGCTGGGAAGTTATCAAATGGCAAAAGGAATTGGTAAAGACATAAAACATTTAATTACTCTAAACAGATGTCCAAGCGCTTTTCATCTTAAGTTCATATGTTATAAATGTAAGCTAAGCTTAACAAAACAAGAAAAGAGGTGTTATAAATGGAATATTACTATTATAAAAAGAATTGCTCATGTGATAAATGCGAGAAGAAAAACCATGATGAGAAACATGAGAAACATCAGAAAGATGAGAAAGATAAGAAAGATAAGAAACATGAGAATCGCTGTAGTGGCTGTGTTTGTGAACAATTCAGACGCTTAGGAACCGGGACTGCAGTTGACTTATATCTAAGTAGTGGAGCGCAGTTTGCAGCTGCAGTTTTTAATAATCTAGACGAGAAGAGTTGCTGTGCATACTTTACTCTCGGAACTACCCCCCTTATTGTGAGTTGCAAAGACATTACTGCTATTAATATCGTTTAAATGCAGACTGAATTAAAGAAGGACCACTTTCTTTATGAAAGCGGTCCTTCTTTAATTAATCAATGTTTCAAATTACTTCTTGCACAGTTTTTGCGGGTCCATTCTTCCATTGAGTCAACTAAAACCACTTGCATTCAATTCGGAAACTTTTTGTCTTAGCGGGAAATCGCATCCCTTACACGATTCTTACTATCAGTTTCCCCCAACACCTTCATTGATGTAAATAACCTTGAAATCAAACCGGAAAATTTACTCAGTGAAGCCGTTAATTTTGTAATTGGGGGAACATTTCGCGGAGGTTTATTAACGCGGATAGGCTGTACTACTGACAATTCATAAAAGCGGCGATCAACTCAAATAAGTTGATTGCCGCTTTTAAATCTGTTCTCATCATTATGCTTCCTGTATTGATTGTAGGTCCGACTCAGTAAGTTCAGCCGGCTCTATAAAATAATTTTTATCCACCCAGTCGCGCAAGGCCTTAATATGTTCCGCGGGCATCGTCGACGTGGCTCATTTCATCTTACCGTGATAACGATTGTGTTTCTAACATTCATTTCTTTTGGTGTAACGGGAACAAGTGCGAGCACATTGTCGATTGTAAAAGTCCGCTTGGATTCTCTGAGATGACAATATGCGCAGAACGATACCTCACACCCCGTAATACCTTGACTCTCCATTTACTAACTTTACATTTTATTTTATACAATTATAGTGCATTTTCAGAATAGATATCTTTCACAACTCAGTGGGGTTTTCAATGCATTTCCGTATATCACGTTTTAATAAAATGTTGTTCTAACTCAAATGTTAGGTTTAAAATCACGAATAGTTAATTCCAGATCTATTTGGAAAAATGCCTTTCGCTTTTAATATTTTAACGAGAAACGGAATTGACGCGGGAAGTGTCACTGCGTTTATGTTGAATATCATATTTAATATGTTTCCTTCGAGAAAGAAAAAACGGTTCAGTTGACTGAACAAGAAGTAGATAGAAAACCCCAATCAGAAAACGGATTATTTTTTTGTGAACTGAAAGTGAAATCTTTGAATGGAAAGTAAACTGCTTGATATGTATAGTGCATGATGAAATCACTAGAAGTTAAAAGGATGACACCGGAATACAATTCCAGTGCCATTAATTTTTGTCCCTATTCGAACTGTCCTAATAATAGGTGCTGTTCAACTACTATTAATCTTTGTTGTAACAATAACAGTTGGTTACACGATGATAATACCTTCACTAGTGGGATGGTTGCGAAACTCGCAGAACCAAAAATTATTTCACTAGGGGTGAGGGTACATCGACAGTTGCGTTTGTAGCAGAAAAGATATTATTTCCTATTTGCGCGCGATAGAACCGTTCAATCCTTGACGAATACGTTGATAACGGCGTTAGGAAAGGCCACCTGAACAACGACATTATTATTTCCATCTATGTCGACATCTCCATTCTTAATAAAGGAAAACGCCTTACTTCCGCCGCTCGAGCAAGAGTGAGAGTGATGTTGTATATCCGCCGCGTCAACACCTTTGAATGGTCCCCAACTCTTGTTAAAATGTTTAGAACACATATGATCACCTCCTTTCTATTGTTATACTATTCAAAGCAATTGCAAGGCGGACGGGCTATCGACTACTTGTCTAAAAGAAATGAAACCTCATCGGGACAACTGTGTAACATTCAAAACATTGTTGTATGACTGGCTGAATTTCACTATTCAAATTATCAATCAAAAAAACAGCTGCGTTGACTTAGTGTCGACGCAGCTGTTTTATAAAGGGTAATCGATTTGTTGATCCCACATGTCTTCATCTATTCAATAGTTCTAAATGGGAATTCAGGCTTCTTGCGAACGATGTTGAGAAGACATAATGACTCCTTATTTTTATGTTGTTGTCGTCGTTTCATTTTATTCGAAATTTCAATAGGAGCATATATCACCTCAACCGGTGATAGACTATTAAATTCATCAGAAGACTACGTCACCGTCTCGTTTTTTTCAGAAATGCTGAGACGACACGATGGGCTTTTTTAGGCACAAATGAGTATTGCCTAGAATACAGGTTGTTTCGCACATGGCGTTCGAATTTTTTTGTGACATGAGTTTCACTGACCTCATATTGGATAATTCAACGTTTTTTATCATTCACTGGATTAAACAAAATCTAAATATGCCAGTCTAATTTGTCACGATTGTAAACGCTCTTCACAACCAAACCTTTGCGGCATTGATAGCGTATATTCCACTACACTAATTTCATCAACATTGGAAATCCTATATTTAGAGACCAAAACTATCGCCTACATCTTTTCAACGCATGCATTTGAAAGATGAATCACCATTAAGTCGATAGTGTGAAATTGTTAATTTAAAGTCCAGTCCACCTTTGTAACATTGAATACTATGTAAGTAGATAGGAGGTGAAAAAAATGAAAAATAATCATAAAAAAGAATATGAAGAAACTGAGTGCATGGATTCTAATAGCGGGGAATCTATGTTCTGGGAATGTGTTAGCCAAGAACTCAATTGTGGAGACCATCACTGTTGTGAACCGGGACCAAAAGGTGACAAGGGTGACAAGGGCGACAAGGGAGACAAGGGCGACAAGGGAGACAAGGGCGACAAGGGCGACAAGGGCGACAAGGGTGACAAGGGCGACAAGGGCGACAAGGGCGACAAGGGCGACAAGGGCGACAAGGGTGACAAGGGCGACAAGGGCGACAAGGGAGACAAGGGCGACAAGGGTGACGCTGGTGCTCCTGGTTTGTTAGTGGAATTTGAATATTGCCAAAGTCTTGTGAATCCGAACAATGGAACGATGGAACTATCAGGCGGTCCTCTTGGGACAACCTTATGTCAATTGTCTGAAACTAATAATAATGCTATTACAGTTGTTGATCCAGATAGTCGAGTTCTTCTTACAGGAACGGTTGGATGGGAATCTGATGCATCAAATCAAGTAGAATTTGTTATTTACAGAGGTAGTGTAGCAGCTGGAAATGATATCTTCAGAACAAGAGATGATTCACAAGGAAATCAGAGAATTACAACAAGTTTTAATTTTGTGGATGTTGGGCCATTTATGGCTAACGATACCATTAATTATTACCTTACTGCTAGAGTAGTAAGCCAAGGAAATGCTCCGCAGGTCGTAGGACCTATAGTGTTTACAGGGTCTGTATTCAGCCCGAATGAATAACCACACAAACTAACAGTTTACCTTTTCAAGACCAAATATATGCACCCAAAAGACAGGGAAACTAACCTCCTTAGTACATTTTTACTAATTTAGGTAAGAGTACTCTTGGGTCGGCATTAAGATTGGTGACTGAAAGTTCTTTCATTATGCATCAAGCAAAGAGTTTACAATTTCAAAATAAAACAATCCAAATCACTTGTCGGGTACCCAATAGAGTGGCGTGTTTGTGAAAAAAGTAATAAAAGATGAGTATATGAGTCTAGGTATTTGTATGAAAAAATGCTCCTTCAGTAGAATAGATACTGACAACGAAAGTCAGTTCCCTACACTACAAATGAAGGGGCATTTTATTTATAATGAACGCAGTCATTCGTCAATACTTATCTATCCCAGCTTTCGCACTTCGGATCTTACTACACCGTTTTTGTAAAACCTATTTTTGAAAAGTAGTTTGTCAGGTTAGCGTTTACACAAGTTCAATCAAATTTGAAATTCAAGGTCATTTTCTGTATTTACAACGGATTGGTAGAATTATGGCCATTCAGAAACATCTTTTAGAGCCATTAGAACATAAATAGACATATCATACCCAAAGAGTGTAATAGCACGTTTCGTAGGTCTTTAATATTAAAATGGAGAAAACGCATGGTTTGTCCATTTTGTGGGATCAAAACAAGTTGGATGTCCATTAGTTGCACTTAGTGTGTTATTATCGTGAGTGCAAATAACATCCGCTATTCCATTAGAATAAATGGCCTTGTTTCCAGCTTCATTTTTGTTCGGATTCGATATTCAAGCATGCACAGTAATAACGCCGTGCCGTAGACAATTCCCCCTCTACAATGGTTGGATTCAAGTATGTCAAGATAAATAGAATTCATATTATCATCGACTTTCTCTGTTATTCTGTTAAAAGAGACTGCAAGTCGGACGGGCTATCGACTACTTGTTTATCGCAATTTATAGTTTATTGACTAGTAATGCGGTTTTTCGGAATATCTGTACAACTACCAAAAAAGGTTAAGTTAATAGCCGAATTTTGAAATTCATTTTCTTGATTCAAAAAACAGCCGCCTGACAATATGTCAGGCGGCTGTTTTAAATAGGCGATATGATTTGTTGATTCCAATTATTTCATCTAAATGAGTTGGAATATAGATATCCTTTAAATCCTAACTGGTGCATAGGGTATGCCTTCCGTCATAAGACTGATAGCGTAGCGGTCAGGCTAATGGCTTCGGCTGCCCCTGTAAGGTGTCTTTTCAATTTCCAAATGTATTCTTATGTTCAATAGTTCTATGTGGGAATTAAATCTTCTTACGAAAGAAGTTGAATAGCCATGACGTCTTTTTATTTTTATGTTGTTGTCGCGACATTTCATTAGAAATCTCAATAGAAGCATAATCCGTCTCAATTGGAGCTACATCACTAACTACATCTGAAATATCAATACGCGAGTTATCCACCCCGATTGTAGCTGCATCACTTACTACATCTAAAATCTCAATAGAAGCATTATCCACCTCAATTGGAGCTACATTAATCACTTCATCGGAACTCTCAATAGAAGTAATATCCATCTCAATTGGAGCTACATTAATCACTTCATCGGAACTCTCAATAGAAGTAATATCCACCTCAATTAGAGCTACATTAATCACTTCATCGGAACTCTCAATAGAAGTAATATCCACCTCAATTAGAGCTACATTAATCACTTCATCGGAACTCGTAATAGAAGCATTATCCGCCTCGATTGGAGCTACATCATTCACCTCATCGAAAATCTCAATAGAAGCATTATCCATCTCGACTGGGGCTACATTAATCACTTCATCCGAATACTCCGTCACCGTTTCGTTTTTTTCAGAAACGCTAGTAGCTAGAGACAATGATAGAGCTGAATTCTCGATGACCTTTAGAGGGATCCTTTGTTTTTTTATAAACTTATTTAGATGAATTGCTGATGTTATTGGAACATTTCTGTTTCGACCATTATATAGTTGGCTAGGATTAATGCCAGTCGATGGGAAACTCTTTTTATTAAATTGCTGCACTTCTGGGTGCTTCTTCAGAACATCGAGGCTTGCTATAGGGGGTATACCACTTGGTACTTCCTGTATGTCATTAGCTATCGTTACAAGATTTTGCAGTTGTTTAAAAGATGGTGGTCGATTCGATTGTTGAATGGAAGAAATGGATGTTTGGTCTTTAGTCAAAGTAGTTTCTTCTATGAAGCTTTCCACCTTCTCCTCGTTATTAGAAAAATTTACTGATATTTGTACATCGATCGGAGCATTTCCATTTTTTACTTTATTCCTTATCAATGAAATACCTTGATTCAATTCCTCGACAGTTTGGTTAAGGGAGTTAATCTGAACCGAAATTTTTTTTACTTGTTGCCCATACTCCGCAATTTGTACGCTTTGTTTTGCACCCATTATTTCCGCTAGTGTTTCTAAATGCGAGATTTGAGTTTTAAAATCAATAAATTCATTTTTTATGAAAAGATAGCCATCAGCGGAACTTCCTGTTTTTAACGAAATTAAGGTGTCTTTGTAAGTTGCGACTTTTTTCTTCAGTTTTTCAATGTCCTCAGCGGAGTGTAACTTAGAATCTCCCATCACTTTTCACCCCTTTGCAGTCATTACTATACTATTAGTGGCGTTTTCATTACGTGACGAATTATTTCCTGTTAGACGTAATGTTGCTCAGCGGCAAATGATTTGTCACATTCAGCCTCTGACGTCTATATGATAAAGAGTTGGATTCTAAGGGGGCAATATCTTTCCTGCACTACTTCATTTGCATCAATTACTTCTTACATCTTCCCAATGAATGCAATTCACTTAGTATCTCGTTAAAGCATTCTTTTGCCCAGACCCTCATTTATTCACGTCATATGCTACGAAAGAAAGAAAAAAATTTGGAGGTGTCTACAAAATGCAAGAAAAAAAGCATTGTGATGGGAAAGAGTTAATTTGTATAAATGTCGACAAGGTCTATGATTGGATTGTTAAAGAAAAGTCGTTTGATGTTTCTCCAAAGGGATTCATTACTTTTCAGGGAATACCACACAATCTATGCGATGACGATTTAAAAGGGGCGACCGTTAGATGTGAAGTGACTCCTGATACGCATTATCCAATTGTAATCCTAGGACGTGAGGATCGCACATATTGGATTGATGGCAAGAATGTATGTCTTCAACAGCTCAATATTAAAAAGAAGTTCGATTTAACAATTTTCCTTACTCTAGGAAATGGGCACACATATAAATCAAAACCTATTGATGTTAGTCGTTGTGAACAAGTCACTTTGTGTGCACCTGAAGGAACAGATGTTGAAGTTACGTACACGGATCTAGACTGTTTTGTGTGTAGTGTTGGTATGTTAGAACTTAAAGAACATCATGGGCATGGAGAACATCATGGGCATGGAGAACATTCTGCGGGGCATCCACCAGTGGCACATCCGGATAAAATCAAATTCTCTGATCTAAGCATCTCTGTATCTACCTGCCAAAGCATCCAATCGACATACCCGGTAACTGTCGAGTTTTTGGCTGATTACTGTGAACCAAGAGAGGAATTAGCAAATAATTGCTCCGCACCACATCGCCCGAAACACTGCCAGGCTATTTTCCCAGATGACGACCACCATCACCACGGTTAATGCTTTCACTAATATCGGTCTATAGTGATAATGGTTAATCTCCAAACATATCTTAAAGAGAGGAAATTTCTCTCTTTATTTTTTTTGCAGAAAAGGGGTAGGAGATAGTGGGACACGAAAAGAATGGTGTGGAAGTGAAGATATCGAAGCTCCAGCATCAAACCAAATCATATTTAAATGAAATTAAAAAGTTGGTTGCTGAGCTCAATGATCCTGCCAAAGTGAACATAATAAGCTATTTTACTTATTCATTGAACATCTCTCACGATCCCAAACAGGAGAGCTTATGCCTAGGATCTTACCATGTACGTAATATGGGGAATCAGCCAATCACAAATCCGTATCTGTGTATAAAAGTCCCGAAGGAATCTCCATTTTCATTTTCTGGGAGATATGTCTATGAAAACTTCAAACAGTCATTGAAGAATGCCAGTGGGTGGGTACGTACAAATGAAAAAACGGATAAAGAGGAATTTTGGCTTAAACCTTTAGGGAAAGCATCCATTGAACCTAATGAGACCCTTTCATTTTCAAACTTCCAGATTACATGGTCTCCTGAAGAATCTTATGCAGGCAGTATCATGGCATTTATGTATAGTGATCAATTGAAAGATGGAATCGCTGTGATTAACCCAATCAATCTCAATGGATCCGTCCTAGTACAGGAGGATGAAAATGGCTGATCTAGATGGAAAAGAGCAAGAATCATTAGTGAAGCAAGCAATCCGCCAATTTATGAAAACTCAACTTAACGAACTGCAAGATGATAAACAAGAAAATGACAATAGCTTTGTCTTTTTAGAAAAGAGTACATTGAATATGATGCTTACCTATTTGTTTATGAACGGAGAACATCGAAATAATGGAAAAGTGAATGAAGATTCTCTAGTGAAGATTTTAGAGGAACTTGAACAGGTCATTGCGGACAACAAAGAGGATTTTGAGGAAATCATCACATTGCTTAAAGAAAGAATCTAATTTCATCTGATACAGTCTTTTGCCTCGAAAATAGCTGCGATGGGAGGGAATGATGTGAATGGTGAAAATATCAAAAATAATGATCCTCTGCAACTTCAACAAATGATCATCTTTTTAAAGGCGGAATTAGGTAAACAAAAATCGGAAGTTAAAAAATATCAAGACAGCTATCACTATTCAGTAGTAGAGAACCTTGAGCAAGAAAATCTGCAATTAACGAACGAAAAAATGGAACTAGCTGAGGAGTTAGTGAAGTTAAAACAAGAATTTGAAAAGAGGATTAGTTATTATAAAGGACCAGTTCAATTGCAAGAAATACAAGAGAAAAGATACATCACTTCTATTAATACCTTTCAGAAATCAAACACAGATCTACTACCAATTAGCAAACAGTTAAACGAAGTAATTATTAAATTGAAAGACGGAGTCAATACCAATCAACATAGATACAAAAAACAAGATAAACAAGTTTCTTCTATTCATAAAAAACTTGCAAATAATAAAACGACTATAGAACAACTCGAAAATAAGCTTGTTGATCTTATTCAAGAAATAAATAAGCAAGTACATATCCAAATGGAAAAGTTAGATAGGACCAATAAAGTGCGTGCTCAATACGAGAAAGTAAGACGACATTTAATAAAAGAAATAGAAGATAAAAACAGTGTTATAGGGAAACTCCAACATGAAATGTTGGAGTTAAAAGAACAAAATAAAAAGCAGACTGAGGCTATTGCAATAGAAGAAAAGAAATTAATTAATAAAACGACTATCGCTCAGCTCGAAAATAAGCTTGTTGATTTCATTCAAGAAGAAAATAAACAAGTACACTCCCAATTGGAGAAGTTAGACATAGCCAACAAAGAGCGTAGCCAATCCGAGAAAGTGAGACAACAATTACTACTAGAAATAAAAGAGAAAAACAGTATTATAGAGAAGCTCCAACATGAAATAACGAATATAAAACAACAAAATGAAAAGCATAGTGAAGCAATTGCATTAGAAGAAAAAAACCTAACTAATAAATCGACTATCGTTCAGCTCGAAAATAAGCTTGTTGATTTCATTCAAGAAGAAAATAAACAAGTACACTCCCAATTAGAGAAGTTAGACATAGCCAACAAAGAGCGTAGCCAATCCGAGAAAGTGAGACAACAATTACTACTAGAAATAAAAGAAAAAAACAGTATTATAGGGAAGCTCCAACATGAAATAAAGAATTTAAAACAACAAAATGACAAGCATAGTGAGGCCATTGCATTAGAAGAAAAAAACCTAACTAATAAAACGTCTATCGCTCAGCTCGAAAATAAGCTTGTTGATTTCATTCAAGAAGAAAATAAACAAGTACACTCCCAATTAGAGAAGTTAGACATAGCCAACAAAGAGCGTAGCCAATCCGAGAAAGTGAGACAACAATTACTACTAGAAATAGAGGAAAAAAATAATACAATAGGAAAACTCCAACATGAAATATCGAATTTAAAACAACAAAACGACAAGCATAGTGAGGCAATTGCACTAGAAGAAAGAAATCTAACTAATAAAACGACTATAGCTCGGCTCGAAAATAAGCTTGTTAATTTCATTCAAGAAGAGAATAAACAAGTACACTCCCATCTGAAGAAGTTAGACATAGCCAGGAAAGAGCGTGCCCAATCCAATAAAGTTAGACAACGATTACTACTAGAAATAAAAGAGAAAAATAATACTATAGGAAAACTCCAACATGAAATATCGAATTTAAAACAACAAAATGAAAAGCATAGTAAAGCTATTACAATGCTAGAAAAAAAACTGAAACAGAAGAATGATAGTCAACCAGGGATTGACTCATTTTCTTCTACAACTTCACCTACTATTGATACTGAATCACTTATCCAATTAGACCATCAAATAAAAAAAATATTAGCCAAATCGTTGTATTACGAAGAAAAGTTGGATGCGAAGTTACTTGTTGTTAATACTTTGGAACATAAATTAAATCAGCTTACTGTAGAAATTGATGGAATAGATGTTTTCAGTGTAGAGGGTCGGATTTCAAAGGAATCTTGATACTTGAAACTCAATTTTAATCATTTACGGGCTATCAAAGGTTTCTCATTAGTTGACCAAACTATTGAAAAGCCTTTTTTTATTTTGTTTTTGTGGAATTTAATGGTCTTATTACTATAACTATTTTTCCTGACATTCCTTATGCTATTATTCCCATTTATGAGAAAAACAAAAGAATATTTAAATATTTAGGGTATTTGACTATTCTAATTCCAAATAGAATGATAATATTCAGAATAGGCACATTTATTCATTATATTGTTTTGCTGAATTAAAACATTTTTAAAGAGGAGGAAATGAGATGTTGAATATTACAGAGAAAAGCAAATTTTCCGGATATCCACAGCAGCCCCATGGCGGAAGTTTGGTAGACAAAGTGGTAACTGGTATAGCGTTAGAAGAGGATTTGGTTAAAGCAAAGCAGCTACCAACTATTATGGTGGATATGGAAGCAGTCATTACGCTTGAAATGATTGCGACGGGCGTCTTGTCTCCTAATGAGGGTTTTATGAAAGAAATTGACTATAATTCCGTTCTTACGAAAGGGCGGTTAGATAATGGGTTAATTTGGCCGGCACCGTTGAGTTTTGCTCCAACTGGTAATCGTAACAAAGAAGTGGTCCAGTCACTTTCGATTGGGGATGAAGTAACACTTGCTGATGAAAACAAAGAGCCTGTGGCTATTCTCATAATAGAGGATATTTTTGAGTACGATAAAGAATATCGTGCTTCTCATCTCTTTGGCACTACAGACCGTAATCACCCAGGTGTAGATGCGATTTATAGGCGGATGGGTGACGTCGCGTTAGGGGGACCCATCAGATTATTGCGACGTGCTGATTGGGGACCATTTGAGAAACTTCGTTTGGAGCCAAAAGATACTTGGCATGACTTTTATGAAGTAAAGAAGTTTCGTTCGGCAGCAGGATTTATCACGGGTGCCAATCCTTTACACAGAGGCCATGAATATATTCATAAGAATGCTTTAGAAGAAATAGATGGCTTGCTTCTTCAACCATTAGTGGAAATGGCTAAACGAGAGTATACACGCCATGAGTTTCGTATGCTGTCTTATCGAAGTGTATTAGATACGTATTATCCAAAAGGTCGATCAATTCTAGCTCCCCTGAGAGTGACTTACATTTTTGCTGGACCTCGGGAAACGGTGTTACACGCTTTAATTATGAAGAATTACGGTTGTACTCATGCACTAATTGGTCGGGATCATGCGGGAATAGGCGATTATTACGACAAGTATGCCAGCCATAGTATATTTGATGAGTTTGATCCAGCAGAGCTAGGAATAGATATTCGGCTTTACCATGAAGTCTTTTACTGTACACGTTGTGATAGTCCTGCGACTGGCCAATCTTGTCCACACGACGAAAGCTATCGGATAAACATTTCGGGCACAGGTATTCGAGAAATGCTCCGTCATGGAATTATGCCGCCAAAAGAAATTGTTAGACCTGAATCTGCCCGAATTGCCTTGCAGGGAATTCAGCCTAAAGGACTTGACGATAGTGAAAATGCCATATCGCCCGTAGGAAAAACAATTAAAAGCATGTTCCCATTCTATTTAGAGAGAACGAGGCTTGGTGGACGTAAGCGCGTTACCCCTTTAACAGAGGGAGAATTGACTAACCTGGATTTAGAAGAGGTTAACTTGGATGTCCGCGCCAATGCGGATCGAATCTATCGAGAAGTTTATGAAGAGTATAGTAGTGTTGGCGACACGAATCGTAGTTTGCAATCAGAATGGGTAGCAGATGCTCGAGAAGCATTACACTTACAACAGCAAATGGTAATTCAGGATTTGGAAGAGAAAGTTGAACAAGCTCCAATTGCTGCTTCCGATGAATTCATGTACCAAGACAAGGAAGAGTCTAAACTAGAACTTGAAGTAGCTAAAAAGATTCTTGCAGACCTTCCAAAGGTACTTCGTTCAGATAATCTAAAATATCGTAATTGGAACCACTTACCCTATAATCGTTATCGTGGTAGCGATGATCCAAATGAATAATAGATAAAGTGTTAGTAATACATCCGCCAAATGGGTTCCCAATTGGCGGATGTTTATGTTTGAACTTTAATTGAGAATTAAGGGTCATAGAGTCTATGGAATTGTTCACAATTTCCACTGCTTCAACAATAGGAAGTGGGCAACCTGAAAAAGTACAAATTCAAATCGCTTCAACAGAAAAAAATTCTCAAAAACGATTTAATTAAAAGGTTTCATTCTTTGTTTCCCAATCGATTTTTTTTCTTAATGAATAGTGATTTTCATCCTGATAATGATAGAACATTTGGACCTTGGGAGTGACCTCCTTTACAATAATCGTAAAATCACTCTGATTTTACGCAGGAAAAACAGACTGAATTCTATCCAGAACCAACTATACAAAAGTGAAAAACCAAAAACAACTAAGAGAACAGGCATATTAATTGAGGAAGAGAACCCCGGACCGAAAATCGGAAAGCCCAATCCGTATAAAGGGATGCAAATCCCTATAAGTAATAGTGACCCATTTACAATTAAAATTGCCAAACGATGATGAAAAGTGAGAAACGTCCATCCAAGTCCTAATCCAAGTAGCCCTGTTGTGAAAGGGAAAATCACTAACTCACTAGGCTGAATCAATAATAATGAAAAAATCGTTAGTACATACGTTAGTAATCCGGAACGCAATGAAATCAATGTAGCTAGAAAAATAGGGAGAGATGCGAAGGGGCTAAAGAAGTAACCGATACCTGGTAAAATTCCCCCTGCCGATTGTAATACTGCTGCAAGTGCCGCCAACAATGCTGTGAAGATCATTGTTTTTAGAGGCGACCATTTCATAAAGATTCCATGAACATCCTTTGGAAAGGATGGTAGAAGTTTAATGAAATACACATACTCTCTCCTTTGTACTTAGTCATTCCCTATTATATAAACAAGAGGCAGGTATGTTGATTCACTTAAAATTACAAGTAAGTAACTTGATTAACCACAGAGCACTACGTTTATAGTTGAATTGCTTTAAATTGAAAGACTTCTCTATAGTATCCTTTAGTATACTATAGCACTTAAGAGTGCGTACTTATCTTTTTGTGGTACATGGTTTATAATGAAATGTGCATGAAATAAATCAATTACACAGAGGAGTCCTACACAATGACAATTAGAGTAAAAGCAATCATCGGTAGCAATAGTTCCACTTCATTCAACTTAAAGTTAGTTGAACATATGAGAAGCCGTTATGCAGGTCAATTAGAAATTACACCTGTCTTTATCAACGACCTTGAAATGTTTTCGGTTGATATAGAAAGTACACCACCGAAGAACGTCGTAGATTTCAAAAATAATGTGAAAGATTCGGACGCTGTATTATTTGCAGTTCCTGAGTATAACTTTTCAATTCCAGGTGTAATGAAAAATGCGATTGACTGGTTATCGCGCGGAGGCGATTTCACACTTCAAAACAAACCTGGATTCATTGTTGGATCTTCTATGGGTGTGTTCGGCAGTATTCGTGCTCAAATTCAATTAAGAGAAATTCTATCTAACCCTGCATTAGCACCAGTTCTTTTGCCAGGAAACGAGGTTTACGTTGGTTCAGTTCATGAGAAAATGAACGAAGCTGGAGAACTTACTGATAAAGCGACAATTGATTTCTTGGATACAGTTGTTTTTAACTTTATTGAATTCTACAAGAAACAATCTGTTTCTGCTAACGTATAATTTAAAAGCTAAAACAGACACTCTTTATAAAAGAGTGTCTGTTTTTAAATATTTATCAGTTTCAGTAGCTACTGGCCTCATTATAACTTTTAACTTTTTCAATATGGTCGGCATGAAGTATGCCCCATTCGTGCATAATTGCCAGAACCGGTTGTAAACTTTGACCATACTCTGAAATAGAGTATTCAACTTTGGGAGGAACTTGGGCATAGACGACTCTTTTTACAATATCCTCATCTTCCAATTCACGTAATTGTTTGGTTAACATTTTTTGTGTAATATCGGGCATCAACCGTTTCAACTCACTGAATCGCTGAGTGCCTTCGTTGAATAAATGCAATAAAATAATTGGTTTCCATTTACCTACCAAAATCCCTAAAGCTTCATCGACTTTACATTGTTCAACTTTCATCTCATAATAACCTCCATTAGTATACTTTTAGATACTATGACACATTTAAGTAGGTACTTCTCTTTATGACTTCTTTGCTTCATAATAACATATAAAGGACTTATAGAGGGAGGATATTTAAATGAGCGTTTTATCTAGGGGTATCAGAAGCGTCAGAAATGTAGTTTATCAGGAAAATTCACCGACCCATAAAGTGGGATTAGTCATTGAACCTGGTAACTGGGAAGAGACAGATCCATTTTTGTTGATGGCTGAAGATTTTTTCGAACGAGGCACTTTTGGACCGCATCCGCATCGCGGTATTGAAACGGTCACCTATATCATCGATGGAAATCTTGAGCACCATGACAATAAGACAGGCGGCGGGGAATTGCACCCTGGGGATGTTCAGTGGATGACAGCAGGTAAAGGGATTATTCATTCAGAAGAACCTGCGATTGGAGAAATAGTGAATTGTCTGCAATTGTGGGTTAATCTCCCGAGTGATAAAAAAATGACGGAACCACGTTACCAGAACATGCGTGCAGAAGATATGCCTGTTCGTCAAGAAGACGGTGCAACGATTCGTGTATTTTCGGGTTCTTCGGCTGATGTAATTGCTGATACGAAAAATCATGTATCCGTTACGATGGTTGAGATGAAATTAGAGCCGGGTGCTACTGTTATACAAGATCTTCCGGGAAATTATAATGGGTTTATCTATATAATAGAAGGAAAAGGTACATTCGGCAGTGACAGTACGGAAGGGAAGAAGGGTCAGGTTCTCTGGCTGGAACGAGGAGTGGACGGTGAGCAGTCTGAAGTGGGAATTCACGCGGGAGAAAATTTGCATGTTATCTTATATGCAGGTCAGCCTATCGGAGAAACAGTGGTTGCGCGCGGTCCATTTGTGATGAATTCAGAAGAAGAAATCATGCAAGCTTACAAGGATTATAGAGAAGGAAAATTCGAGTAATGTAATACGGAATCATAAAGTATGAAATATTCCAATAGATTTGCTATGCTTTTAGTAGAAATAAGAAAATGGGAGTTGCTGATATGGATAAAAAGGCGGAATATGTAGCGAGTTTTAAAGAGGCAATGGGGAATTACCCGACGGGAGTAACAGTCGTAACGGCTTTTGATGCGGATAAAAAACCGATGGGTCTAACGGTTAATTCATTTGCATCTGTATCTTTAGAGCCTTTGCTCATATTATGGTCAATTGACAAAAGAGTATCCACTTATAACGATTTTCTGAAGACTGACAAGTTTTCGGTGAATATTTTGGCGTCAGATCAAAGCGATTTATGTACGTTATTTTCCAGCAGAGTAGCCGATCGATTTAGCCAATGTGATTGGAAGGAGTCGGATTTGAATCTGCCGGTCCTCCCAGAGGCACTGTCCGTTCTGCAATGTAAAACGGTTCAACAAATCGAAGCCGGGGATCATACGATTTTTATCGGCGAAGTATTGGATATTCAGAATGAAAGTAAAGAACCTCTTCTGTATCACCGCAGAACTATCGGTCCAATTCCTAAAGATTTTTATAGCTAAGTAGAAGTATTGAATATTGTTCATAGTCTGAGCGCTGGAGGCCTACCTAAGCGCCTAAGCGTATTTGAAGGTAACATTTATTAGAACTTGCACGGCTATCCGTATAAATCACCGTTCGAAAAGGCCTGTCATCACTTGTTGATGACAGGCCTTTTTATTTTGCCAAGGAAACAGAAGTCTTGCTGACCCCTTTACGTGAGATGGCCAGCACGAGCACTAAACCAGCCGCCATCAGTACACCATCAAGCAGAAGCGGCATGCCCCAGTCGCCTGTGCTGTCCCGAAGAACGCCGGAGACAACAGGCGAAAGGACCGCTCCGATTTCTCCAATCAAATTAAGCATCCCGAACATGGACCCTCTGCTTTTTTCGGGCGTTAAGTCGGAAGCGAGTGCATGTGCAACCGGCTGCAATGCAAAAAAGAATAGTCCTGAAACGAATAAAATGATAGACATAACGACGGGACTATTATTACCCAACATTACATAAGCTGCGAATATAAAAATGGTTACGGTCAGTACGGCGGTAAGTATAGCGAGAATATTACGCCGCCCGTTTGGACGATCCGCAACCATGTCGGAAATCTTCCCTCCGAGAGGGAAACCGATGATACCGGCCAAGCCATTGAATGACGCAATCAGTGCAGCAGCCATCAATGCTCCACCGCCGAAATCTTTGACGATGGAGACGGACCAAAAGCCGTAAAACCATAGATGCCACATGACAGGGATGAAAAATAAGTACAATAAGAATAGGTTTTTATTAGCCAATAACGGCTTTATTTCAGATTTCTTCGTCATGTATAAATAAAGTATTAAGAGCGGACATAATGCCACAAGTATGATAGCGATTGCAATAGAAGACAAACCTAGTTTAACCGAAAAATAATAAATACCCATCACTATGACTAGAAAGACTGCGGAGTACATGGACATGTGCAGCAGCCCTTTGCTAAATTGTGTTTTAATGCCTGGCGAGGATAAATCTACAGGTACATTTGGATTATGTTTCGGCTTCATAAATTTAAATAGCAGGAATGCAACGACAAGCGTAATGATCCCAGTCACAAAAAAAGGGAAACGCCAAGCCTCCTCTCCCATAAATGGTTCTGCAATTGTTAAAAGATAGGGGACCCCGAGTGTACCGGCTGTTAGTCCGACAGATAATCCGGTAAGCGCCACGCCCATTCCCAATCCGACTTTTTCGGTAGGTGTATGATATGCGATATAAGAGCGGTCATTCGAATAGAATACACCTTCACCAAGCCCTAATAGAACCCTGAAAAGGATAAAGGCGATAAGGCCACCGACCAATCCGGTTAGCAAGGTGGCAATCCCTGCCCAGACAATACTCAAAATAATTATGGCACGATAGCCGAAGCGGTCTCCGAAGTAACCACCAGGAAACTGCATTAGCATGAAGCCAGCAAAAAACAAACTACCGATTAATCCGCCGATACCATGCGGATTTGCTACGTCTGCAAAAAAGGAAACTTCATTTTCAATCATATATGTAACAATCGGACCAGTGGCTACCCGGTCAACGTAAGAAACGAACCAGCCCAAAAATAATAATCCCCAAATCGTATGATACCTTTGCAAACCCTCTTTTTTCATTTCTCACACCTCCAATTCCGTTCTATATATAAAAATGCCTCTCTATTTTTGATAGAGAGGCATTCGATAGATTATCGCCTATTCATCAGTTCCAAACATCTTGTGCGATAGACACAACGTGGCGAACTTTTTCCCACTGTTGCTCTTCTGTCAAACGATTGCCTTCTTCTGTTGAAGCAAAACCACATTGGGGGCTTAAACAAAGTTGATTCAACGGAACATGTTTGGCAGCTTCCGATATTCTCACTTTTATCTGTTCTGGATCTTCCAAATCACCGAATTTAGAAGTGATTAATCCTAATACGATGTAAAGATCCGGACGGTTGACGTGGCGCAACGGCTCAAAACTGCCTGAACGTTCATCATCAAACTCTAGGAAAAGGCCGTCAACATCCAATTTGCCAAAGATAGTTTTGGATACATTCTCATAGCCACCACTTGAAAAATAGGTTGATTGGAAGTTGCCACGGCAAATATGCATCGTAATGAGCAAGTCGGCTGGTCTTTTTGCGATGGATTCATTAATTGCCCGAGCGGAAAGTTGAGCGATGTCATCAGGATCTTGACCTTTCGCTTTCAATGTCTCTCTTCCTTCTTCCGACAAAAGGGAAGCCCATGACGTGTCATCGATTTGAAGATAACGGCATCCTTCATCGTAAAGCGCCTGAATTACGTCTTGATAGGCTGTTACCAAGTCATTAAATAATTCTTCGTCACTTGAATAGATCCCTTCTTCGAATGTCGCTCTGTGGAGCAGCATATTCGGGCTTGGAATCGTGAATTTAGCAACCGCATCTCCCGCGACACTTTTCAGGAACTTGAAATGTTCAATCATATAATGATTGCTGAAACCGATTTTCCCTGTCACTTTGATGCCGTGTGCTCTCGTTTGAACGCCATTGAATTGAAGACCTTTATCAGTTTCGTAAAATTCAACGCCATCGAAGCCGGAAAGGAAATCGAAATGCCACCATTTACGACGGAATTCTCCGTCTGTCACAGTCTTCAGTCCGGCCTTTTTTTGATTTTCTACTAGCTTTGTGATTTCCTCGTCTTCGATTGTCTGTAATTCTTCGGCAGTGATTTCACCGTTATCTTTTTGAAGGCGTGCTTTTTTTAGACGCTCCGGGCGTAAGAAGCTCCCGACGTGATCCGCTTTGAATGGTGCAACTATTTCATTTCGTTCTTCTACTGTTTTTGTCAATTTATATTCCTTCTTTCTCATTAACTAGTATTTTTTTACGAGTACTTAATTACGTACTGCAACTTGGGTATATGCTTTTTTCAGTGCTTGCTCAAAATCTTCAATCAAGTCGTCCACATGTTCAAGGCCTACAGAAAAACGTAGTAGGCCATCCGTAATCCCACGTTTCTCCCGTTCTTCTTTCGGCATAGCAGCATGGGACATCGTAGCAGGATAAGAAAGGATTGATTCAACCCCGCCTAGACTCACAGCGAAAACAGGTATACGGACATTGTCAACAAATGCTTTTGCTGTAGCTCTATCTGGCAAACGGAATGACAGAACCGCTCCTGGACTAGTTGATTGTTTCGCATGGACTTCGTAACCTGGGTGACTTACCAACCCCGGATAAAATACCTCTTCCACTAAAGAGTGTTCATTCAAATATACGGCGATTTTTTGAGCCGATAAGGATGACTGAGTTAGACGAGCTCCAAGCGTTTTAATCCCTTGAATTAACGAATAGGAATCTTGAGCACCCAATATAGAGCCGAAAGAGTTCTGGATAAACGCCAATCGATTTCCAAGCTCCTCATCCTTCGTCACTGCCAAACCGGCAATAATATCGCTATGTCCAGATAGAAACTTCGTAGCGCTATGAACAACGATATCAACGCCAAGATCAAGGGGGCGTTGGTATAGTGGCGACATGAATGTGTTGTCGAGGAACGTCAGACAGTCATTCGCTTTTGCAAGTTCGACAATGGCTGCAATATCCGTAATACCCAATCGAGGATTGGAAGGTGTTTCTACATAAATTACTTTTGTATTCGGCCGGATTGCACTAGCGGTTTCTTCTAAATTAGCCAGATTAACAAATGTATGGTCGATACCGAACTTTGGTAGGACTTGGGTTACAAATCGGAATGTACCGCCATAGACATCTTCAGTAACAACGATATGGTCACCTGAAGAAAGGAGCATGAAAGCGGAGGAGATGGCAGCCATCCCAGAAGCAAATGCTAATCCGCGTTCACCGCCTTCCAATGAGGCTATTGTTTTTTCCAATGCATCTCTCGTTGGATTACCAGAACGGCTGTAATCATAGGGCCCGAATTCGTCAAAGCTTTCTTGATGAAATGTTGAAGATAAGTAAATAGGTACATTCACTGCACCCGTTTTCCGTTCGGAATCTCCACGTGTCGATGCGTGTATAAGTGTCGTTTGTAATCGTTCATTATTGAGACTCATTGTTGAAGCACCTCGCTTTTTAATGTTGAAAACACTTGCTTTAGATCCGCAATCAAATCTTCTACCTCTTCCACTCCGACTGAGAAACGTAAAAGACTATCGTCAACGCCCCGTCGTATTCGTTCTTCACGTGGTATGTCCGCATGTGTCTGTGTTGCTGGGTAAGTAATAAAACTCTCCACGCCTCCGAGACTTTCAGCAAATGTAATAAGTTTTAGATTCGCTAGGAAAGGTCCAACCCATTCACTATTTTGCAAGCGGAAAGAAAGCATACCGCCTTTCCCTGGATAGAGAACGTCCGCTACATTTGGTTCGCTCTTCAAGTAATTTGCGATGATCTTTGCATTTGCATCATGTTGCTTCATTCGTAAGTGCAGTGTTTTTAGTCCCCTAATGATTAACCATGAATCAGAAGGTGACAGAACTGCACCGATAGCATTATGGTTGGTTGCCAATACTTCACAGAGCTCCGCGCCTTTTGCGACTACAAGGCCGGAAAGGACATCGTTATGTCCTCCGATGTATTTCGTTGCGCTGTGTATAACAATGTCTGCGCCTAGTTCAATTGGTCTTTGGAAATAAGGCGTTAAAAATGTGTTATCGACAATCAGTAATAAATTATGCTTTCGGGCGAGTTTCGCGTATTGACGTATATCAAACTCCTGCATAAGTGGATTTGTCGGTGTTTCGATAAATAGGGCTTTTGTCTTCGCAGTTATCAATTTCTCAGTTTCATGGACATCAGTAAAATTCGTATATGTTGTTCCGATTGAATAGACATCGGAATACTGCTTTAATAGGCGATAAGTACCCCCGTAAATATCTTCCGGAACAATCAATTCATCCCCGGGACGGAAAAGTGACAAAACAAGCTGAATCGCAGCCATCCCTGAACTACATGCAAAACCAGCATCACCGCTCTCTAAATCTGCAATGCCTTCTTCTAAAATGGAACGGGTCGGATTTTTCGTCCGCGTGTAGTCATAGCCAGTTGACTGGCCTAATCCTTCGTGTTTATAGGCGGTCGATAAATAGATTGGTGGGTTCACAGAACCAGTTTTCGGATCACTGTTATTACCTAATTGTACTAGTATTGTTTCCAAACTTCGTCTTGTCATTGGATTCACTCTCTCCTTTTAAAATCAAAAAGAGGACCCTCTATAAGGAGAGGGTCCTCGAAATGTCGAAGTCAATCTCCTTATCTTCTAGGTAAATAGATACCTATTGGACTTAGCACCGTACCTATACAGGTTGGTTGCTGAGACGTCATCGGGCCAATCCCTCTGTCTCTCGTGATAAGAATAATATATGAAATTATTTGAATATACAATTTAGATTATTCTACCATGGCATGAATAATAAAACAAGAACCAGATTCCTAATGCCTTTCGCGAAGCAGCTGCATTCGTTGATTGAACAAACTAGGATAAGATAGAAATCCGAGTAAGACACTGGTTACTGCTGCGGTCGTTAATAAGAGAAAGATAATCAGCAATTGAAACTGAACAGCTTGAATCGGGTCAGCTCCCGCAATGATTTGACCACTCATCATACCAGGCAGTTGAACCAATCCCATCGTCTTCTGACTTTCGATTGTCGGAATCATACTAGCTTTGATTGAATTGATCAGTTGTCTATGAATGGCTTGTTTTGGCGTTCCCCCAAGTGACAGGATAAGTTCCGTTTCGTCGCGATGCGTTTCAACCTCTGCCGTAAAGCGGTTAAGGAAAAGGATTGACAATACCATCGAATTACCGATAATCATGCCGCTAATTGAAATGATATATTGCGCAGTTGCGGGTACAATCTGGAAGCCTAGTAAAATACTTTGGGTTAGCACTTCAACGAAAATTAAGGTGACTGCAATTTTCCATGTAATTCCCTTGATAGCTGTCCCTTTCTTTCTGGCATTTTGTGTCGCAGCTACAATCATCAAAGTAACCATTAACACGATATACAAAATATTTTCTGAGTCGAAGACAAATTTAAGAATGTATCCGACTGCGAGAAGCTGTATAATCGACCGGATTGTTGCAATGATTGTGTCCTTTTCTAATCCTAAACGGAGCGTCTTTGATAATACAAGGGGAATGATAACGAATATAAGGGTGATGGCTAATGTTAAATAAGTCATACGGAGGATACCCCTCCTTCTACAAACTGCCTCACAAATTCATTCGTCGATGATTTTAATAAGTTACTTTCACAGGTTTCGATGATTTGCCCTTCCATAACAACCCATGTGTAATCACCAATTGATAAGGCTTGTTCCAGATTATGTGTAATCCAGATGATTGTTGTACCATATTTCCGATTGATTTTGACGATTAATTCCTCGATTTCAGTTAATGACGATCGGTCTAAAGAAGAGGTGATTTCATCGAGCAATAAGATTTCCGATTTATTGATCAATGTACGGGCAATTGATACTTTTTGACGCTGTCCGCCTGATAATTCGTCGATTTTTCGGTGCAGAAATAGTTTGTCGAGGCCGACATCATCTAGAATTTCAACTGCATCTTGTTCTGGCAGTTTTTTACCTTGAAGTTCTAGGGGCAGTGCTAAGTTATGATAAATAGTACCCTTTATCATTGGTGCACTCTGAAGTGCAATGCCGACATGACGCCGTAGTTCAACAGGTTCATAGGTGGAAATGGGTTTGTCATGAATATAAATTTCCCCGGAAGTGGGGGATATCAATCCATTACACAATTTGAGCAACGTTGTCTTTCCCGCTCCCGAAGGACCGACGAGTGTCGTAATTTTGCCTTTTGGGAAGGAGCCCGTCACGTTTTTTAAAATATGTATATCCCCTATGGAATAGTCAACGTTATAAAAATGTAATGCAGGTTCATATAAATTGGACATGCTAATCGCTCCTAGATCTTCTTATTAATAATGATTCTAATCTAAGGGCTGTATTCATGCAAGGAACATTGATTCAAGCTCTTATAATTCATTAAATGTTTAGTACTATTCATATAGCGTTTTGTGCTATAGTGACGACTATATTGTGGCTTCTACTATTCCTTGAACTGTAAAGTAGACTTTTAACCAATGAAACTTAATGCTGGTTTAAAACGTATATGTATTGAACAAGACGACTTTTTTAAAAAAGAGAGGGGTCCAAACGTTTTGAGTTTGGACCCCGTTTTTTTCCAATATGAGATACTCGGTTGGTTTAATCGTATGGAGGTGCAATGATGGAGAGCAAAACTGAAACTGCAGTGTATTGGGCACTTCTGAGTCACGCACAATGGAACATGTATATCGCAGCGACAACAAAAGGGCTTTGTTATGTTGGTTCTTTAAATGCATCATCCGCGGAATTAGCTGTATGGGTGAAGAAACGGATTTCGGACCATATTCTAATTGAAGACGCCGACGTTTTGCAGCCGTATGCAGTTGAACTGATTGATTATTTGGAGGGGCGGCGAAAAGAATTTTCATTGCCGATGGATCTTCACGGTACGCCTTTTCAATTATCAGTCTGGAATGCATTGCAAGAAATCCCATACGGCCAGACTGTGTCATATTCAGATATTGCTGAACGTATACAAAAGCCAAGTTCGGTCCGTGCAGTCGGAACTGCGATTGGCGCAAATCCGGTATTAATGACCGTACCTTGTCATCGTGTCATTGCTAAAAATGGGAAATTGGGCGGTTTCCGTGCTGGTTTAGAGATGAAAGAGCAATTACTTCGACTGGAAAATCATTTGCAATGGTAGTGGAAGAAAGGCGAATGATAAAGAGATTGTATTATTATCTCTTTATCACCGTTTCTTTATTGGTTACATCGAGTACGTCAAGCAGGAATACAAACACTGGTATACCGATAATCAGACCCCAGACACCGAAGAAGTGTTGAGAAAAAATAAGTACAACGAACGTGTAAAAAACAGGTAAGTCGGTTTTGGAGGACATCAGTTTTGGATTTAATATATACGCTTCAATTCCATGAATAATCATAATCGCGATAAGGACATAAACAACTTTAAGTATTCCCCCGATTGTAAAGGCAATTAAAGTTAAAGGCACCAGTGAAATGATCACGCCTGCTACCGGTATAAGGCCTAAGAAGAAAACCATTATTGTCAAACCAACTATTTGTGGGAATCCAAGTACAATTAATATAATTACCGTTAAAAACGTATTAACAATTGCGATAATGAATTGAGCTTCAATTACTTTACCGAATGTGCGTGCAAACTTTTTTCCGAAGAATTCGATTTCATAATAAAAAGGAGCTATTTTGCTGTCTTTAAATTTGCTGGTGAATTCTATTAAGCGTGGTTTTTCCAATAGGAAAAACAAACTCAAAATTAAAGCAAGCAACACTTGAATACTCGTTTTGCTAATATCGGAAAAATATTTTACCAGAAACGAAAAACCGTTTTCCAAATAGGCAGCGATTTGATTGGTAGAAATGATGGATTCTAAATAGTTAAGCAAAACATTGTCATGAGGCTCAGCATAGAAGTTGGTAATGCGCTTAATAATTTGACTGATTTCCATTGTGATTAAAGGCAGATACTTTACAATACCAAACATTAATAAACTCACGATTACTGAATAGAGTAGAATCACCAACACCTTCCGGTTTAGGCGCACTCGTTTGACCGTAAATTCAACTAGTCGATTCATGAGGAAAGCGAAAATAAAGGTAAGTAAGATTATATTCATCATACTTCTGACGCTGAAAAGAATTAAAATAATTAAAGCAAAGATAATAATACGACGGGGTCCCTTTTTCTCGAAAATATCAAATAATCCACTCATCTGAACTGTAGCTCCTTCATTATTAGTTTGAAGTGATAAATCTTCCTATCATTCATATTAGTATTGACATAAATAATAGAGTTTACCATTCACTCGTAAAAGAATATGTATTATCTAGGCGAAGGAGTTTTAAACCAATTAGGTTACCTCCCTTTAGTGTTTGATTAATTATATGATACATCGAGCAATAAATGAAATTTTGGGGCATGTTTTAATGAGTGGAAATGGCTACTCAATAAGCTCAGAATGTTGCAACTGCATTATACCTCCTTTACCTTCATTAAATAACAGAAAACCATCCTTGCATATCTAACAAGGATGGTTTTACTTTGTTCTGCCAACATTTACTTTTTCGTAGAACGATATAAATCAACCATTGCCTTTTTTCGATCACCAAGAGTAGCAAAATCAAGAGATAACTCTTCATGAATGCCATTTTCATTAATGGTTCCTGTTCTAATTTTTTCGGACAACGTTTTACCCTTATTCAATTTATTACTATCATCTTTTTTCATGCCGATACCTCCTTTACTAATTGATTCTTTTTAATATGGCTCAAAAGCAATTGATTCATGTAGGATATATTTAACTAATAAATGGAATGATCAATAGGATAGGTGACATCCTGTTAACTTAAGCTGAATTTAGGATGAATAGTGTATACTTGTACCATTAGAATGTGTTTTGATCCTTTATTAAAAAGAAATTCTAATAACCCATTCCACGTCTGTTGATTAACTATTTATTTGTATAAAAAGCTAGAGAGAAGAGCTTGATATCAGCCATTTTTACTGGACTATTTCCGGCCCGCTTTCGGCAAATTAATCACGACAGTTTTACCGAGAGGCAAGGATGGCTAGAAGTGACTCCGTCACTTCTAGCCACACTCTTTTCGGATATCCTGTTGTGAATAATAGCCTGTCGCGTTCCTACAATATTCAAGTGAAAAATGCAGTTGCTCTGAAAGTAAGGAATAGTTGCCTTTCTATAGAGAGTGTAAGTGCCCGAAGATATAATTTCGGGCACATAAGCACGTCGTACATTGTATTCTCTGCTTTTCTCTATAAGAAAGCGACCCTTCCTTAAACTAAAAAAAGAGATTCGATAGTAGAAGGCTTGAGCGGCAAAAATTGTATCTTTGGCCGCTTCTCTCCAGGTGAGAAGCGAGCTATTCTTTCGTCCAGAAAAGCTTCGGAACTTCTTGTACTTGTGTTTTTGGAGAGCGACGGATGAACAACCACAATACGATTACCGAAAAAATTAAGTAGGGATGCGACGAAGTCGCATCCCTACTTATCAAAACATCTCGATAATGGTATAGAAGTTGTTCAATTCAAAGCGATCCAAAGACAACTATACACGTAGTATCCAGTGTTTAATTAAGTTATTTACTGGTTATTTTTGGTTAATAAAAAGCCGTGAAAGCATTAATATAAAATATGCTCGTTAATGTCTCACTCTAATTACTACTTTTATAAAGGGGAAATAAATTGATGCAAAGTGTTGAGTCAATCATAATCGATGACATCATTCAAGATATTGTTTTAGGAAAATATAAAGCGAATGACCAATTTCCATCAGAAAATGAACTTGCAGACCACTACCAAGTACCGCGGATCAAAGTCAGGAATGCCTATTTGAAATTGGAAGATATGGGTTATATATATTCGCAACAAGGAAAAGGTAGGTTTTTAAAACCTAAGCTGCAGCAAATTGAATTGCATTTGTCGGGAAGTTCTAGCTTTAGTGAAAAAATGAAACGTGCTGGATATGAACTGGTAACCCAAAACTTGGGATGTGAAAAAATCGCCTATGATCCGAGTATCTTTGCTAAGTTGCAAGTGCAGCAGGAGGATGAAGTATTTAAGGTTTCAAGACTTCGGATCATAGACGGACAGCCGTTAGCGCTCCATATT
The DNA here is from genome assembly GCF_057669885.1 of Sporosarcina sp. Y1011. Lineage (NCBI taxonomy): Bacteria > Bacillati > Bacillota > Bacilli > Caryophanales > Caryophanaceae > Sporosarcina > Sporosarcina sp. Y1011. Next base: position 66,380 of record NZ_JBYHFP010000011.1, read on the forward strand.
TCATACGTTGCAAAATCTGTTTTTCCTCGAATAGAAGTAGAGGGCGACCACATTCAGTCAATGTTTTCCTATTACGAAGATCAAGGATTTACTGATTTTGTCAGTAGTAAAAGTTACGTAACTATTTCGTTTCCGACGAGTGTCGAGCGAACTCTTCTCGAGTGTACTTCGCTAGTTCCTTTATTAATTATTCAAAGTGATTGTGTAGATGCCATTCAAAAAAACGTGCTAGAATATACAAAAATCATATACCGCAGTGACTTGTTTACATACGTTATTGCGAATGAATGAAGAACAAGCCCTCGTCAATTTGACAGGGGCTTTTTTTTGTTAATTTGCATTTACATTCCTTAATAATTACTTAACATCACGCCACTTGGCAACAAGATAAGATGAGGTTGTGAAGGAGTGAGATGATGAATCGACGCAAACGAACGAACATAATTATCGATGGCTCACGTAATTTTACAAGAGAATTGGTAAATGAAATTGAACGTAACTACGATATTCATGTTTTAGCTACCCCACAACAAGCGTTAGCGATGGTCAAGTTGAGAGAGACGGCCCAAAAATCACTATTTTACCTTGGAGAAGTACTTGTGACCGAAACAAAGGTTCAGATTAATAATACATTAGGCATCGGAATTATCGTGGGCGATGAAGAAGAATTCTCCTACCAGTTAGCCGTTATCGATGCAGCATATGAAGCAAACTTGGTTGAGACTGAAAAGTGGACATTGCTATTAGAAGATGAAGAAAAACGAATTCATGAAAACAGACTATTAAAAGAAGCATCCATATTAAAAACAAAAGTTAATTTTGAAATGATGGACGTTTAACTTCATTTCAAAATCTGGGCGCAATTACGCCAAGGTGTAATTGATTTATTAAATCATGTTTAGGAGTGAAACGATGGCCATTGACGTAGTGCACGATACACAAGAAGTTTTTCGAACAATCCTTCATTGTATGTCGAGACCAGGAACGATTAAAAGGATTGGTGAAGGCAGTGAACGGAAGGGGCACCGAGGATTTTGCTCGCATTCAATTCTTCTGAGTGCGATTACATTGCTGGATGCAGAAGTTCGTTATCATGTCATAGGTGAAAATGCAGCCTCAATCGAAGCACTTTTCTCTGCCCATACATTGTCAAAAGTGACGGATTTACATAAAGCGGATTACATATTCATTATGCAAGATGATCAGCAACAATTCTTACATGATGTATTTACGAAAGCGAAAAAAGGGACGCTTGTGGATCCTCAAAAATCCGCAACGATTATCATGGAAACGGAATCGCTAGCAAATGAGCTATATCTCGTTTTAGAAGGACCAGGAATTGCTGATAAAGAAAACGTAGAAATCCCGGGTAGTGAATATTGGATGGATGCAAGAGCTGAGGCCAATAAAGAATACCCGCTCGGAGTGGATATGATATTAATCGATAGGCAATCCAATCTGATGTGTCTGCCAAGAACAACGATTATTCACGATCGAGAGGTGTCTTAATGGCTTATGTAGCGGTTAAAGGTGGAACAGAAGCGATTGAAGAATCGATAAAACGCCTCACCTTTGAACGGGTCCAATCACAGGAACTTTTAGAAGTAAAAACGATTATGGCGACGATGCGCGGCATGGTTGACCAGGTGATGTCTGAAAGTAGTCTGTACTCGGAATATTTGGCGGCACTTGCCATTAAACAGTCGGAAGGGAATATGGAAGAAGCTGTGTTCCTGTTACGTGCTCACCGTTCTACATTGCCAAGGACTTATTATACGCGTGTTGTTGAAACGGACTTAATGGCAGTAGAACGAAGAATATCCGCGAGTTTCAAGGATATTCCAGGCGGTCAGATATTAGGGGCGTCCTATGATTATACGCATCGTTTAATGGACTTTGATTTGATTGATGAATCGAAAAATACGATGAAAGAATGGCTTGACCAATTTTTGAATGAAGAAAATACAATGATAGATGAAGCCAGTTTAACTTCGTTGCCAAAGGTAGTTGATTACCTTCGAAAGGAAAAATTACTTTCCGAAGTAGAAGACGACAACACGGAACCGATTGATGTGACAAAACAAAGTATCCAGTTCCCGACAACACGCAGTGAAAGATTGCAAGTGTTAACGAGAGGACAAACGGGAACTGTCACTTCTCTTGGATATGCAGCAATTCGCGGATACGGTCCAGTACATCCGACAGTTGGAGAACTGCGTGTTGGTAAGTTGCCATTAACGATTGGGTATCCAACAGATAAGACAGATGACGAAGAAAATGATTTTTATATCGGTGAAATTAAAGTGACGGAAGTGGAAGCGTTCGTTCCGGTTTCAAGCCAAAAAGATAATGATCGGGAAGAAATTGATTTTGAGATAGGTTATGGAATTTGTTTCGGACAGAATGAAACAAAGGCAATTGCCATGAGCATTTTAGATCAGAGCTTAGAATTAGGAAACCAAGGTTACCCGACGCAGGATGAAGAATTTGTTCTGCTGCACATTGATTCGGTAGAGTCGAGTGGCTTTATCTCCCATTTGAAACTGCCTCATTACGTTACGTTCCAATCAAAGCTAGATAGCATACGGAAAATTAAAAAGGAGTCTGAAAAATAATGCAGCTAAAAACACATTTCGCTTTATTTGATGAAGGTTCCAAAAAAGAAATACGCAGAGCCATTCTGAAAGCAGTCGCAATTCCAGGGTATCAAGTACCATTCGCTTCAAGAGAGATGCCGATTGCGCGGGGATGGGGAACGGGCGGTCTTCAAATTACTTTGTCGATCATCGGAAAACAAGATGTACTAAAAGTGATTGACCAAGGCGCTGACGAGTCGGTCAATGCCGTTAACATTAAGAAACTCGTCAACAAAACGACAGGTGTCGAAACAACAATCGAAACGAGTGAAGCGACGATTATTCAATCGCGGCACAGGATTCCGGAAGTACCATTAACGGAAAAGCAGATTATGGTTTTACAAGTTCCGATACCTGAACCTTTGAGGTGGGTGGAACCAAGCGAGTTTAAAACGAAAAAACTGCATGCCGAGAATGATTATAGCGGTGCATGGTTGCAGTTGTTTGAACAAATTATGAAATATGGAAAAACTGCTACGAATGCGGATCATCCTGTGCTCGTTCATGACCGTTATGTTATGGCACCAAGCCCGATTCCACGTTTTGATAATGCTAAAATGCACCAGTCGGAAGCGCTGATTTTACTAGGTGCTGGACGAGAAAAGAAAATTCACGCGGTACCACCTTATACGAATGTAGCTTCACTTGCATTTGAAGATTATCCATTTGAAGTGGAATCGTTTGAAGGAAAGAATTGTCGCTTATGTCATTCCACGAACGTCTTTATGGATGAATTGGTTGACCAAGATACAGGGGAAACTCATTACCAATGCAATGATACTAGTTTTTGTCTTTCCGTGTTAAACGAAAACGAAGTGGTTTCGGAGGTGGAATTACTACATGCAAGATAAGCCCATTTTACAAGTGAAAAACCTGCAGAAACAGTTTGGGCACGGATGTCCAGTTTGTACAAGCGCCAATGATGGGGTATTGGAAAAAAACTATTGTCCTCATTGTAAAACAGTCTATGCGTGCCGTGACATCTCGTTCGATCTCTACAAAGGTGAAATCCTGGGAATTGTAGGCGAGAGTGGAAGCGGAAAGTCTACGCTGATGCAATGTCTATATTTCGATGAGGCTGTAACGGATGGTGAAGGCTATATAACACTTCATCAGGAGGGAAAGGTAAATATTTTTGAAGAATCTTCCCAACAACAACGTCACATCCGAAATACCATTCTTGGTATGGTGTACCAAAATCCGATTCTTGGACTGAAGATGGACTTTTCATCAGTCGGAAATATTGCTGAAAAGCAAATTGCAGCCGGTAATCGTAGAGTGGATCGAATGGAACAAAGAAGTAAAGAGTTGCTAGAACATGTTCATATTCCGCTGGCGCGAATGAAAGACGAACCGAAGAAGTTTTCAGGTGGAATGCAGCAACGTGTACAAATTGCAAAAGCACTGTCCAACAATCCTCCAATTCTATTATTGGATGAAGTCACGACAGGTCTTGATTTGTCAGTCCAGGCAAGTGTTCTCGACTTGATAAAAAAGATTCAACGGGAACTTGGTATCAGCATGATTGTTGTATCTCACGATTTAGCCGTCATTCGTATGCTAGCAAACCGAACAATCGTAATGCTTAACGGAACGATTATTGAGCAAGGTTTAACCGATCAAGTTTTAGAAGATCCACAACATGCTTTTACGCAACAACTCGTCTATTCACTAATCTAAATGGAGTGATTCTGTGTACGTACTGACAAATGGCCAAATAATTACAGAAAATCAAATCCTTCAAAACCATGCAGTAGTTATAGAAAAGGATCTCATCAAAGCAATCATTCCTGAGAAGGACATTGCGGGGTTCAGTGAATACACACTAATTGATGCACAAGGCGGTTACATTTCACCAGGATTTGTAGACATCCATTCCGATTATATAGAAGGAATTGTTTCTCCAAGGCCGACATGTTTAATGGACTTTAATATGGGCATCCGGGAAGCGGAAAGAATACTGGTCAGTCACGGAATTACAACGATGTACCATTCCCTTTCAATTTATAAGGATGACGGATTTTCACATAAACCGATACGCAATCCACAAAATGTGAATCGGCTCATCGATGCCATCAATGATACACATACGAGCCAGCACTTAATCCGAAATCGTATGCATGCACGTTTCGAAATAGACAATATAGAGGCTGTAGATCGCTTCATTCAAAATATTGAAGAAAAGAAAGTCCATCTTATTTCCTTCATGGATCATACGCCAGGACAAGGGCAATATAGAAACTTAGAAATTTACCGAGATACATTAAAAGGATTCCGTAATATGTCGAATGCAGAGGCGGACGTGCTTATTGCCGACAGCATCACCAAAGAGAAAATCACTCTAGAACAAATCAAAGAAATTGCTCAAATCGCTTTGGACAATAATATAGCCATCGCTTCGCATGATGACGATGAACTAGAGAAGCTCTCATTAGTAAAAAGCTATGGGACTACGATTAGTGAGTTTCCGACGACGATAGAGGTTGCGCGAAAAGCAAAAGAACTCGGCTTGTGGACAATCGCAGGGGCACCGAATGTTTTGCTCGGGGGTTCTCATTCCGGAAATTTATCGGCTGCGGAGGCAATTCAAGAACAAACGATTGATATTTTGTGCAGCGATTATTACCCAGCGGCTTTACTTCACTCGCTTTTCAAATTAAGTGATGAATACGGGCAAAATCTTCATGAAATGTTTCAACTAGTTACACTGAATCCTGCAAAAGCAGTCGGAATCGATGATGAAATTGGGTCTATAAAGATAGGGAAAAAAGCGGATATTATCATTATTGAGAAAATGGATGATGGGTTTCCGATGGTCACGGCTTCAATTGTGGATGGGAAATTGATCACAAGGACGATGTATCGATGAGGACAACTGAGGTTCAATTATCAGAAACGCCATTTATTCATGACCATTCGGAGCTGAAAAACACGCGTCTAGGCATATTTACCGAAGTTGGATTGTACAATTTTATCGAAAATACAGTACTGGATGATTATTCGTATACAGGGCAATTCTGCTTTATCCAAAATGCACAGATTGGAAAGTTCTCCAACATTGCGGCAATGGTTCGGATTGGTCCTACAGATCATCCGTATGAACGGCCGTCACTTCACCATTTTACCTATCGCCCGCATATGTACGGCTTTGGAGATAGAGATGATGAACCATTTTTTGAACAACGTGTGAGCCGGACAGCATATGTCGGCCATGACACGTGGATTGGTCACGGAGCCATCATTCAGCCTGGAGTAGTAGTTGGCGATGGTGCGATTGTTGGAAGTGGCGCAATTGTAACGAAGGATGTACCTCCATACGCAATTGTCGTAGGTGTGCCCGCAAAGCTTATTAAATATCGATTTTCTGAAGAAACGATTGCGGCTTTGCAGCGCATCAAATGGTGGGATTGGTCCTATGAAACCATCAAAACACGAATGGACGACTTTCATATAGATATTGAAAAATTCGTTGCAAAATATGATGGGAGGTAGGATTTTGTGCCGCAGTTGATTGAAGTAAAAGAATTGAGTAAGTCCTTTACGATTCACCATCTGGATAAAAAGATGAGCGCAGTAGATAATATCAATTTTTCCCTTAATGAAGGTCAATTTATTGGCATCGTGGGAAAGAGTGGTAGTGGTAAATCAACCATTTTAAAAAGTATTTACCGAACGTATCTCCCAGAAAAAGGTGCTGTATTATACAGTTCTGAAAAGTTCGGAATGGTCGATTTGTCGCAGCTATCGGAAAGAGAAGTATTATATTTGCGAAAGCATGAGATTGGCTATGTGTCACAGTTTTTAAATGTCATGCCGCGAACGACCGCTCGTGAACTTGTGGAGCAGGCTGTTATTGAAATGGGGAAGTCGCAAGAGGAAGCCGGGCGGACGGCAGCGGAAGCTCTCTCTCATTTCGAATTGGATCCCGAGCTCTGGGATAGTTATCCGAACACGTTTTCAGGAGGGCAGAAATTACGTTTGAATATTGCATGCGCCATTGTGAAAAAACCAAGACTGCTACTGCTGGATGAACCGACAGCAAGCTTGGATAATGCCTCTAAATTGAAAGTGCGTGAAGTGATTGAACGATTGAAAAACGATGGAACGACATTGATTGGGATCTTTCATGACTTAGAATTTATGGATGGTTTATGCGACAAAGTTTACGATTTACAGAAAAAAACTGTGGTCTGAAATGGAGGAACTACTCATGAAAGCTGACTTACATGTCCATTCAAATTACTCAGATGGGTCCTCTTCGGTGGAGGAAGTGATGCATTTGGCTTCAACAAACGGGATAACTCATATAAGCGTAGTTGACCACGATACAATCAAGGGTATTGAGTCTGCAAAAATTGCGGGAAAAAACCATGGCATTTCAGTACTGCCAGGTATTGAAATATCAGCATATGATTTTGTGGAAAATCGAAAAGTACATATTCTTGGTTACATGTTTGATGAGAAAGCAACACATATTCAAGAACTTTGCGAACCCTTGTTAAAGAGAAGGCATGAAAACTCCTTGTGGCAAATTGAACAGTTGCAAAAGAATAATTATGATATTCGGGTTGAAGATGTAGCGAAAAAAGCATTGACGTCAGGCGTTATTTATAAGCAGCATATTATGCATTGTTTACTAGATCACCATATTGAAACACCGCTCTATCAAGAACTTTATCAAGCTCTTTTTAAAGGCGATGGCATTTGTGCCAGGGATATCGAATACGTGGATGCTGTGGAAGCAGTCAAGGCCATCAAGGCGGACAATGGCTTTGCAGTGTTGGCACACCCTGGACAGTTGGATTCATTTGCCCTTATTCCAGAGCTTGTGGAAAATGGACTCGATGGAATTGAACGAGATCATTTGGACCATTCAAAGGAAGACAGATATAAAGTAGATAGCTATGCATTTGAGTACTCGCTGTTTAAGACAGGTGGTAGTGATTTTCATGGTGATTATGGTACTCCCGTTGAAATTGGAGATATTTTGAGCCCAACGCAATTCTTGAAGCAATTAGTATAAAGATTATATGAAGATATTGTAAAAATAAGCATTTGCTTCAATTTATGTGTTCAAATGATAGTGACCTTAGATTCGTAAATCGCTGTCTTGAGTGAGAGGGGGAGTGGGTAGCAGTTGAAAAGATAATCCGGCTTTTGAACCAGGCACAGTTACTAAGAAGATTGCAAACCAAACTAAACAATAAAAGGAGAAAATCATGAAAAAAAATCTTTTATCATTTTTAACTATTCTTTTGCTTGCATCAATCCTTACAGCTTGTTCTTCAGGAAGTGCTGCTAATTCTAGTGATACGTTAACAATGGTTTGGTACCCTAACGAATCAGGCAATGATTTAAAAACAGCGCGTGATGAAATTGGAAAAGTAATCGAAGATGTAACGGGTAAAAAAGTGGAACATAAATTGACAACTGATTACGCCATTGCTATTGAAACAATCGCTAATGGTAATGCTCAACTTGCATTCATGGGTGCACAAGGGTATATCGAAGCGAAAAACAAAAATGACAAAATAGAGCCTCTCGTTGTACCAAGTGGAAAATCAGGGACAATCGATGATGCAGTTTACTATAGTTGGTTGGCTGTGAACAAGGCAGATGCAGAAGACTACAAAAAAGATGGTGAGTTTGCGATTGATAACATCGTAGATTCTAAATTCTCGTTCGTATCAAGCAGTTCAACTTCAGGTTTTAAAGTTCCATCAAGTGATATCGTTTCTTTCTTCTCTAAGGAAGATAAATGGAAAGACTTAACGCCGGAGGACTTAATGGAAGGCGGTACGTTCTTTAAGGAAGTTTTATACGGTGATTCACACCAAGGATCCGCAGTTAACTTACTAAATGGTCGCGCAGATGTAGCTGCATTTTGTGATACATGCGTCGGAAATTACATTGAAATTGCTGAAGGCGAAGCAAACACAAAAGGAACGGTCTATAAAGTAAAAGCGGATGCTGCTGAACCATTCAATACAGTTCCAGGTGAAGAATTTACATTGATAAATGTAACACCAGTGCTAAATGCTCCTTTCGCAGCAAACACCGAAAGTTTAAGCGAAGAAGATTTCAAGAAAATCCAAGAAATTTTAACTTCAGATGAACTTGCAAACAACGAAAAGATTTTTGTCCCAGAAAGTTCTGAAACGGCAGGTCTATTCAAGAAAACAGCAGATGAGAAGTTTGTTATTGCAGAAGATTCCTGGTTTGATCCAATTCGTGAATTGTCCAAGTAAGAGGGATAGACGGTTACAAACGGACATTGGTTTTTACTGAAGATAGCATGTGCCGAAGATGTATTCATTCAGGTACATGCTTTTTTTACAAAGAACTTCAAAAAATGGTGCAAGGAGTTTTTCTAATGGCTTTGTTACATATTAAAAACCTCTCCAAACGATATGGAAAAGACAAAGAGGTACTATCGAAGATTAATATGGAAGTGAATACGGGTGAGTTTGTCTCGATTATTGGACCATCAGGAGCTGGTAAATCAACGTTTTTACGTTGTATCAATCGAATGATTGATACAACCGATGGAGAAATCTTTTTTGATGATGTCGACGTAATGTCATTATCCAAAAAAGAGTTGCGTAAACATAGAACAAAAATTGGGATGATTTTCCAACATTATAATTTAGTATCCCGTTTAACGGTTATTGAAAATGTATTGCACGGCAGGTTTGGCCATAAAACAACGCTTCAAGGTATTCTAGGACGGTTCACGGAGGAAGAGAAATTACAGGCATTTAGTCTTCTCAAAAAGCTAGGGATGGAAGAACACGCCTATAAAAGATGTGACCAATTAAGCGGGGGGCAAAAACAGCGTGTAGGAATTGCACGTGCATTGATTCAATCGCCGAAACTACTACTTTGCGATGAGCCAATCGCTTCGTTGGACCCCAACGCTTCCAAAGTCATCATGGATCACTTGCAGCGTATTTCCAAAGAACTGAATATCACTTGTATCGTTAACTTGCACCAGGTCGATGTAGCAAAAAGATACTCCGATCGGATTATTGGATTAAACAGTGGTCAGGTTGTGTACGATGGCACTTCTAAAAAACTGACATCAGAATACATTCATTCGATCTATGGTTCTGAAGCTGGAGATCTCATAATGGAATAGGGGGTACTGCTATGGATATTGAGATTTTCAAGAGAAAGAATAATCGAGTGACGGTATTCTGGATCATTCTAATAGGCATTACATTGCTATCAGCAAAAATTACGGATTTCAATTTTCTGCATGGAATGCAGACTCTGCCAAAAGCTTTTAGTTGGATGTTTTCTAATCTGTATATTACTGCAGAATCACTGGAAAAGATGCCATCCATTATGGACAAATTAATAGAGACCATTTTTCTATCCATTACAGCTACAACCACGGCCAGTGTTTTGGCTCTATTATTAGCGTTGATGGGATCGCATACGACAAAGGTTAATAACTTTTTCGGGTCATTAAGCAGAATAATTGCTTCGATTTATAGAAATATCCCGATTGTCGCTTGGGCACTCATCTTGCTGTTGTCATTTGGACAAAATGCATTGACTGGTTACTTTGCATTGTTTCTTGCAACGTTCGGGTTTTTAACGCGTGCGTTTATTGAAACAATTGACGAAACAAGTAGCAGTTCAGTGGAAGCTTTGCGGGCAACTGGAGCTACTTATTTTCAAGTCGTAGCTAAAGCGGTCATTCCGGAGTGTTTTCCGCAAATGATTAGTTGGGTGTTGTACATGATTGAAACGAATATTAGAAGTTCGACACTAGTTGGTATTTTGACTGGAACAGGGATTGGTTTCGCATTCGATCTCTATTATAAGAGTATGAACTATAACGTAGTCAGCTTGATTACTATTAGTATTGTCGTTGTTGTCATCGGTATCGAGCTTGTTTCCAACTATGTAAGGAGGGTTATTTTGTAATGACCATCGTTCAAAGCAATCTGGCTTTTGATGTGAAGAGAAGCAGTTCGGGGAAAATTAAATTAAAAGTTTGGAACAAATCGCAGGTTGTAACGATGGGTACGTTCGTGGCACTTCTTTTTTTAACAATCTACGGGTTTCTAACGTTCGATTATAAAGAAATCTCTTTAATAGAAGCGGGCACAGCAACCCTTCATAATTTAAAAGTCATGTTTTTAGAACCCGTACTCAGTCATTTCACTTTTTGGGAGGCTGTCTATCAAGTAGGCCTAACAATGGGGCTTGCATTATTGTCGACGGTATTAGGAGCTGTCCTATCTTTATTTATCGCATTATTTGCTGCAAAGAATTTATCGACGAAGGTTGTGTCAAATGCCATTATTATTGTAGTCGCGTTTGTTCGAGCAGTCCCCACTGTATTATGGGTATTAATCTTCGCGATTGCTGCGGGACTCGGAAGTGAAGCGGCAATTATCGGTATGACTCTTCATACAGTCGCGTTTTTAGTAAAGGCGTACTCAGAGTCATTTGAGGAATTAGACGATGGCATTTTAGAAGCGTTACGGGCAAGTGGAGCTAATTGGTGGCACATCGTAACAAATGCAGTAATCCCTTCAACAGCAGCTTCCTTATTGTCATGGACGTTTTTGCGTTTTGAAACGAATTTCACTGTAGCGGTTGCGATGGGGGCTGCTGCTGGGGCGGGTGGCATTGGTTTTGAATTGTTTATGGCTTCCGGTTTCTATTTCGACCTACGAGAAGTCGGTTTTATCACGTATGCGATTTTGATTGTTGCGATTGGGCTTGAACTGTTATCGACACAATTGAAAAAACGATACCTAATGGACGCGGCAGTAAAATAATAGATCTAAAAACTGTCTATTATTGAAAAAATATATCCATATTGGAGGAATTTAATTTGGAGAAAAAAGCTGTTTTTTTTGATTTGGACGGAACACTTTTAAATGAAGATAAGGTTGTATTGGAGTCGACGAAAAGGGCAGTGCATACGCTGCAGGAAAAAGGCATTTATACAGTAATATCTACAGGACGTTCGCCTCAAATGTTTAACTGGCTTTTAGATGAACTTAATATAAACTCCTATGTATCAATGAATGGCCAGCACGTTGTGTTTGAAGGGGAAGAAATCTATTCGAATCCGATGGACCCTGAAATGTTGCATAACCTTGCAAGTTTAGTGAAAAGTAAAGGTCATGGCCTTGCTTACTCCAACCACCAAATGAGTAAAGTAAATGAAGATAATCATCCGCATATTATTCCTAGTTATGAAAGCTTGAAACAAGTTTATCCGCTTGTAGAACCAGAATTTTATAAGCATTTCCCGGTGCATCAAGTTCAACTGTATTGTGAACGCAAATATGCACAATTGTATGTAGAGCGCTATTCGGATCATACCTTCATTAATTGGGGGGATTATGCGTCCGACGTGCTTCCAAAGGGATCATCCAAGGCAGTAGGGGTTCAGAAAGTGCTTGAGAAACTTGGTATACAGAAAGAGAATAGTTATGCGTTTGGAGATGGAACGAACGACTTTGAAATGATTGACTTTGTTGGAACAGGTATCGCGATGGGCAATGCAGTTCCGGAGTTGAAGGCTATCGCTGATTATGTAACGACATCATGTTCTGAAAATGGAATTCTAGATGCTTTGATCGAATTAGGCTTATTAGAAACAGCAGACGTAGTCGTAGATTTATACAGATGAATAACACAAAAAGGTGCATCTCGGATTGTTGAGATGGACCTTTTTTTATGGCAGAAGCATGAATGAATCATATAGTAAATGATTCAAAAACTGTAAGAATCATTAAAATGATTTGTTAAATCACGTTATATTAAGTCGGATTTAGGGTAAATAGTGTATACTTGTACCATTAGAATGTGGAAGAAGGAGATTAACGTGAGTTCGAAATATGCAGATGACAGTTTAGCATTACATACAGATTTATATCAAATCAATATGGCAGAATCCTACTGGGCGGATGGTATACACGAACGGAAAGCGGTTTTTGAACTATTCTTCAGAAGGTTGCCATTCGGTAATGGCTATGCAATTTTTGCTGGGCTTGAACGTATTCTCGACTATTTAAGAGATTTTCATTTCAGTGAAAGTGATTTGGCATATCTGAGGGATGATCTCGGTTATAAGGACGATTTCATTTCTTATTTAAAAGATATTCGTTTTACGGGAGATGTCTATTCCATGGTTGAAGGGGAGCTTGTTTTTGCAAACGAACCAATTATTCGCGTGGAAGCGACGCTTATCGAAGCGCAGTTGGTTGAGACTGCTTTACTTAATATCGTCAACTACCAAACACTGATTGCGACAAAGGCAAGTCGTATTAAACAAGTCGTTAAAGATGAAATTGTGATGGAGTTTGGAACACGCCGTGCGCATGAAATGGATGCAGCGATTTGGGGAGCGCGGGCCACTTTCATTGGAGGCGTCGAAGCGACTAGTAATGTGCGTGCTGGAAAAAGATTTAATATTCCTGTTACGGGAACCCATGCCCATTCAATGATACAGGCATATAAAAGTGAATATGAAGCATTTCATTCTTATGCAGCGCGTCATAAGGACTGTGTTTTCCTAGTGGATACGTATAATACGTTGAAAATAGGCATCCCAACGGCAATTCAAGTTGCAAAAGAACTTGGTGATAAAATTAATTTCATCGGTATTCGTCTTGATAGTGGAGATATTTCATTCCTGTCGAAAGAAGCGCGTCGTATGCTCGATGAAGCAGGATTCCCTAAAGCGCAAGTCGTTGTCTCCAATGATTTAGATGAATACACAATCCTTAACTTAAAAGCACAAGGTGCCAAAGTAGATGTGTGGGGGATTGGCACGAAATTGATAACAGCTTATGACCAGCCGGCACTGGGAGCTGTCTATAAAATTGTTGCTATTGAAAATGAAACAGGTGTAATGGAAGATACAATAAAGATTTCATCTACAACGGAAAAAGTAACTACGCCCGGAAGAAAAAAACTCTATCGAATTATTGACCGGGAAAACGGAAAGGCAGAAGGCGATTATATTACAATGCATGATGAGGATCCGGCTTCCGAAGAACGCATCAAAATGTTCCACCCCGTCCACACGTTCATTTCAAAGTTTGTTACGAATTTCGAAGCAAGAAATATGCATGTGTTAGTCGTGGAAAATGGCGCTATTATATACGATAATCCAAAGCTTGAACAAATGAGGGATTATGCGATAGCAAACTTAGATTTATTGTGGACTGAATATAAACGCTCTCTAAATCCCGAAGAATATCCCGTTGACTTAAGTCAGAAGTGTTGGGATAACAAAATGCGCAATATACAGGAAGTCCAGGAAATGGTGGAAGACTTTGTTGATCAATAAGGAGGAATTTCGATCATGACACTGCAAGACAGAATCATTGACGCGTTGAAAGTGCAACCTGTTATTGATCCAAAAGCGGAAATCAGGAAATCGATTGACTTTATGAAACAATACGCCACGAAATATGCATTTTTAAATGGCTTCGTCCTAGGAGTTTCTGGGGGACAGGATTCGACGCTTGTTGGGAAACTTGCTCAACTGGCAGTTGATGAATTGAATGAAAAAGAAGGAACGGATCGTTACAAGTTTATTGCAATCAGACTTCCGTACGGTTCTCAGTTTGACGAAGATGATTGTCAGGATGCACTTGAATTTATTGAACCATCGCTGATTTACACAGTAAATATAAAAGAAGCAGTCGATGCGAGTGTTCGTACATTGACAGCGGCGGGTGTAACATTATCCGATTTTGCGAAAGGCAATGAAAAAGCCCGGGAACGCATGAAAGTCCAATACTCAATTGCAGCGATGCACGATTGTATTGTTCTCGGGAGTGATCATGCAGCAGAAGCAATCACCGGATTTTACACTAAATTTGGTGACGGCGGCGCAGATCTAATGCCGCTATTTAGGTTGAACAAACGGCAAGGTAAACAATTACTTAAAGAGCTTAACTGTCCGGAACACCTTTACATGAAAGTGCCGACAGCGGATCTTGAAGAAGACAAACCGGCCATACCTGACGAAGTAGCTCTTGGAGTATCGTATGATGATATCGATGATTACCTAGAAGGCAAAGAGTTACCCGAAGAACCGCGCATAGCAATCGAGAACCACTACCTGCGTTCAAAACATAAACGGCATATGCCGATTACGATATTTGATGATTTTTGGAAGTGATTAGAGGACTCCTGTTGGGGGTCTTTTTTTATGCAATTTGAAGCGTTAAAAATAGACATCGTGGATACGCGCTAACGTATTAGATTAAGCGACAGGTTGTGCTAATGACTACGTTGCTTAAGTTGTTCGAAAAAGGAATATCCTGTATTATGGAAGTATGTTTTGTTAATTTTCGGACAAATAACCACTATATACAATTGGGGGAAATGAAATGACGCATCAAGAGATGATTGAGAAGGTTTTAACCAATATTGATAAAGTGATGATTGGGAAACGGAATATAGCTGAGTTAAGTATCACTGCACTACTTGCAAGGGGACATGTCTTGCTTGAAGATGTACCCGGCGTTGGGAAAACCATGATGGTAAAAGCATTGGCTAAATCAATAGGTGCAGATTTTAAACGCATTCAGTTTACTCCGGATTTGTTGCCTTCTGATGTCCTAGGTGTTTCAATTTATAACCCAAAAGAGATGGAATTCGAGTTTAGGCCAGGTCCAATCATGGGGAATATTGTTCTTGCTGATGAAATTAATAGAACTTCACCAAAAACCCAATCTTCACTTCTTGAAGGAATGGAAGAATCCTCAGTGACAATTGACGGAGAAACCATGCGGATCCCTCAACCATTTTTTGTCATGGCTACACAGAATCCAATTGAGTATGAAGGAACGTATCCACTCCCAGAAGCGCAATTGGACCGTTTTCTTTTTAAATTAAAAATGGGTTACCCAACGAAAGCAGAAGAGATTGAAGTGCTAAATCGTGCTGAAAAGGCTGTCCCAATTGATAGTTTAGAAACAGTCATTTCTCTTGGTGATCTAATCAATCTGCAAAGTGCAGTAACTGAAGTTAAAGTCGACGATACGATTAAGTCATATATCGTGGAGTGTACATCGCAGACGCGTAATAATCCATATGTGTATCTTGGGGTGAGTCCGCGCGGTTCACTAGCACTTATGAAAGCATGTCAGGCTTATGCAATGCTAAAAGGGAGAACGTATGTTACACCGGATGATGTCCAGTATTTGTCCCCGTTTGTATTTGGCCACCGTATGATTTTGCGACCTGAAGCGAAATACGAGGGGATTTCCACAGATGAAATTGTGGAAAGGATATTAGCGAAAGTGTATGTGCCAGTGGATAGGATTCGGGTAAAATGAAGAAAACTAGAAGACTGCTCGAAGTGTCAAGCCGGTTCCTGTTTCTACTATCTGTTATAGTAGGAACTTTTGTATTTGCCATGTTTCAGGGCGGTACGGTAAGTTGGGCAATATTTTATTTTACATTACCTTTTGTGATTTATTCCATCCTGTTATTTATATATCCAATGTCAGATATGACCGTTGAACGGATAATTCGAACACCTCATGTGCAAAATGGAGAGAAGTTAATTGTATCATTAACTGTGAAACGCAAAAGTCGCTTTCCCTTACTCTATACAGTTGTGGCAGAAAAATGGAGTGAGGATGAAATAACCCGATTGGCAAATTCTAAATTAAAACGCCTCCAAATCTTTGGGTTTCGTAAAGAGATCCAATGGGATTATGAAATCGAACATATGCCAAGAGGTGAGCACATTCTTCGAGGGGTTACCGTCGAGATCTCTGACTTTTTTGGATGGTTACGTAAGACGAAGTTTATTGAAGCGAAAAATACGATTCTTGTGTTTCCCAAAATGACTGACATTCATTATGTTCCTTTCGATACACAGTTTGATCGTGGAACAATCGCTTCACCTTTGAATATCGTCAAAGATACGACAATGGCGACAGGTGTCCGGAATTACCAGGCAGGAGACCGGGTGACATGGATTCATTGGAAATCATTCGCCCGTACGCAGACGCTTATGACAAAAGAGTTTGAGGATAAAAGATCGCAAGAGTTATCCTTAATCATGGATGGCAGAGAGACGATTGTGTTTGAGGAACTGGTGGAACTTACTGCATCTATAATGAAGGAGGCTTCAAATCACCAAGCGGGCTTGGCATTGATGACGACTGGCTCCGAACCCGCCTTATTTCCCTTCATCCAGTCCGAAGAGCAACTTCATAGAGCGCTTATTCACTTGGCAAAAATTAAGCCGGATGTAAGTAAAGAGGGTGAAATTGCAGCAGACTTTGGAACAGTTTCTCAGCATGGTGGCACAACTGTATTGATAACAGGAAATCCGGATTGGCATTTACTGCAGTCGGTATTGCGTAGTTCGAAAAATACGGGTTCCATCGTTTGCTTTGCAGTGGTAAAACGAGATAATCAGATGTTGAAAACAATTGAGGAAGATATTCGTTTGGCTAGGTCAAAAGGGATTATCGTGCATTTGGTTAGAAGAGAACAGTTTAAGGAAGTTTTTAAAGAGGTGGCGCGGACATGATAGGAACGAGGATAGACAGAAAACTTCTCGTACTTCTATATATACTTGCATTCATTTTGTTAAGAGAATGGCTCATTCCAGTTATTGAATTAACAGATTCAGAGCATTTGACATTATTTCTTTTGTTTGTTGTTCTGGCCTTTTTACTGGCATTAGTCAGAGTTAAGTGGTGGATCGCTGTTTCCCTTAAGGTTCTATATATCTCGTGGGCAATTTATTATGTGTTTACCGGTAAGGTATTTATATCAAAAGACTCAATCGTATATTTAATAAAAGATATATTTTCAAATTTCGCTATTATTGCAAGCGGAGATTGGGAGAGTATTACCAATCCATTAAGGACTATTCTGTTTTACGCATTGCTTTGGATGACGTGTTATTTAATCCGATATTGGATTGAAGTGAGAAAGAGTATATTACTTTTTTATATAATGACTATCATCTTTATTGCATTTATCGATACTTTTGGACCTTATTCTGCGGATGGTGCTATTTTTAGAATTATGATGGCGGGATTATTACTACTAGGGTTGCTGGCTATTTTCAGACTCGCGGAAAAGTATAATACTGCCATATCAACAGGTACACTCATCTCAATTACTGTCCCGCTCCTTATTGCAGTTGTAATAAGCGCTACTTTTGCGAATTTCTTGCCGAAACAGGAACCTGCATGGCCGGATCCAATTCCTTATTTTAAAATGATGGTACAAGGCCCTGGTGAAGGCGGCGGTTCGGGAGTATCTACAAGCGGATATGATACGGATGATTCGACCCTTGGCGGTTCATTTGTTCAAGATGACACGCTCGTTATTGAAGCGAAAGTTCCTAGTAAACAATATTGGAAAATCGAAACGAAAAATACCTATACTTCAAAAGGTTGGGAGCAGGTATCAGAGGATACTAACCAGGTTACCTACACGCCAGGCATGAAGATGAATGCTATAGATAACTTGGGACAAGAAGCGGAGCAATCCCGACAGCGTGCAGAATTGCAAGTCACGGAGGATTTTCCGTTCATTGTTTATCCATATGGGATAAGTATAGTCCACGCGGCTGATGACGTTGTTTTTCTACATTCAGAGGCTTCTGGAAAGTTTAGCACTTTAATTAATGGAACTGAGAGTTCTCTAGACTCATACGAAATTGAATTTGAGGACTCAGATTATAGCTTAAAAAAGTTAAGGTCTATAATGATGGAAGATTTCACAGGGGAAACGGAAGACTTTGCACAATACCTACAACTTCCGGATCAATTGCCTGAGAGAGTAAAAGAACTTGCAGAAACGATTACTGCGAACGAAGAAAGTGTCTATGAAAAAACGAAAGCAATTGAAAGGTATTTTGGCAGAAATGGTTTTGTCTATTCGCAACAGGGGGTAGCTATTCCGAAAGCTGGAGATGACTATGTCGACCAGTTTCTCTTCGATACCAAAAAAGGATACTGTGATAACTTCTCCACAGCAATGGTTGTTATGTTGCGTTCAATCGATATTCCTGCAAGATGGGTAAAAGGTTTTGCCCCGGGAGAATATACAAATAACGATGCCGGTGAACGGGTTTATCAGGTAACGAATAACGAAGCGCATTCATGGGTTGAAGCGTATATGCCTGGAATCGGCTGGATGCCTTATGAACCCACAATTGGTTTTAGCAACTTGACGGACATTTCCTATGATATTGAATTGGACTTGAACGATCCTGAAGCGCCAGAAATAAAAGAGCCGGAGAAGCCTAAGTCGGAGAAAGTTGAGAAACCTATTAAGACCGTAAAAGATAATGAATTAATAGCGTTTTTCAAATCTTTTGGTTCATGGATTCAAACTCATAAATGGATAGTGATCTTGGCTGGATTCGCCGTGGTCCTAATTGTCTGGCGATTATATGCTGTTCGGGCAAAATGGTTACCCAAAGTTCTTGTTCATCTCTACAAATCCGAGAGTAGCGACTGGGTAACATTCGAAAAAAGCTATACGAGTTTATTGAGACAACTTGAACGTCGTGGTTTGCATCGTGCAAATGGAATGACATTGTCTGATTACGCGGTGGATGTTGACAATTACTTTGGCGGTGAAAGAATGCGGAAACTTACAAATGCATATGAAAAAGGTTTGTATGGTGGGAATAGAACTGATCACGAATGGGTGGATTTGCGTGAGATATGGGAAGATTTAATCAATAGGACTTCGAGTTGATTTTTGATGTGAATAGCAGTAAGATAAAAACAGAATAAGCACAAGGTGCCCTCATATATATCCGATAATATGGTTCGGATGTTTCTACAAGTTACCGATAATAACTTGACTATGAAGGTGGATTCAGCTCAAGTTTGAGCTGTTTTCGCTTTTAAATAGATGATGGGACGCGTGGAGAAGGAATTTCTTGCGCGTCTTTCTCTATTTAATAAGACCTTGGAGCAAATGGAAGAGGTGGACCGATTGGCAACAGCTCCTTTATTAGTCGAACAAGAAAAAATCGTGGTACTTGATTATGGCAGTAAGTACAATCAACTAATTACACGTACAATTCGTGAATTCGGTGTATATAGCGAACTTCATGCACACACGACTACCGCGGAAGCTATCAAGAAGATGAATGCTGTAGGAATCATATTATCAGGCGGCCCTGCTTTTCTGGGAGATGAAGAAGCATTTGAAATTGATCCTGAAATCTTTGCTGCGGGTATCCCGATCCTTGGTGTTTCCTATGGTGCGCAACTAATCGTTAAGCATTTTGGCGGTGAAATAGAAAAAGTGGCTGATCGTATTGACGGTGTAAATTCAATCACTGTGAATAGTGCATCGAAACTGTTTACTTCGCAAGTGGAGCAACAAGATGTATTCGTGAGTCGTGGCGGTCGTATCGTTACATTACCCGAAAGTTTAACAGCACTTGCAAGTGGTGCGGGAAATGAAATCGTAGCGATTGGAAATGATGAGTCGAACATCTATGGCGTTCAATATCATCCTGAAGTAACACAATCCACACACGGAAATGATTTTCTACGTCACTTCGTCCTCGATGTATGTGATGTAAAAGCTAATTGGACGATGGAAAGTTTTATAGATATAGAAGTTGAGAAAATACGCAGCACAGTCGGAGACAAAAAAGTTCTTTGTGCCCTTAGTGGTGGCGTCGATTCATCTGTAGTAGCTGCATTGATACACCGCGCAATCGGAAATCAATTGACATGTATGTTCGTTGATCACGGTCTTCTACGAAAAGGTGAAGCGGATAGTGTAGTGGAAACATTTAGCAACGATTTTAATATGAACTTCATTAAAATTGATGCACGTGATCGTTTCTTAACTAAATTAAAAGGGATTGCTGATCCAGAACAGAAGCGGAAAATAATCGGCAACGAATTCATCTATGTATTCGATGACGAGTCGGCTAAGCTTGACGGAATGGAATTCCTTGCACAAGGAACAATTTACGCTGATATTATTGAGAGTGGTACAGCAACATCAGAAGTCATTAAATCACACCATAACGTAGGTGGGCTTCCGGAAGATATGGACTTTGAATTGATTGAGCCGTTAACTGCTCTTTTCAAGGACGAGGTTCGTGCCTTAGGTGCTGCACTAGGTCTTCCTGAAGAAATCGTTAGGCGCCAGCCATTCCCTGGACCAGGACTCGGTGTACGAGTACTTGGTGAAATTACGGAAGAAAAACTAAAAATTGTACGTGAATCGGATTGGATCTTACGTGATGAAATCAAAATCGCCGGTCTTGAGGGTGCAATTTGGCAATACTTCACTGTTTTGCCTGATATCAAAAGTGTAGGTATGAAGAGCGGTAAGCGTACGTATGACTATGCAATTGGTATCCGCGCTGTTAATTCAATTGATGGAATGTCTGCTGATTGGGCGAAAATCCCTTGGGATATCCTACAGAAAATCAGTGCAAGGATTACGACAGAAGTACCTGAGATTAACCGGGTCCTCTATGATATAACGAGCAAGCCACCTGCAACGATTGAGTGGGAATAAAATATAGATTATCGTATAATACTGGGAATATGGCCTAGAAGTTTCTACGGAACACCTTAAATGTTCCGACTACGATTCTGGTGGAAGGGAATAACCCTTCCATTAGAATTTGTTTTAAGGAGCGTGCAAGCTAATTTTGCACGCTTCTTTTTATTGAAAATATATCATAAAAGGAAGATACGTTTGAAAAAATATTTTGAGTTCGACAAGCTTGGAACGACCTACCGCCGTGAAGTTATCGGTGGGCTAACAACATTTCTAGCAATGGCCTATATTTTAATTGTAAATCCTTTAATGCTGTCCCTGGACGGTATAACTGGTATCCCGGACGAAATGCGTATGGATAAAGGTGCTGTCTTCGTTGCGACAGCAATTGCCGCGGCGGTCGGTTCACTATTCATGGGGATTATTGCGAGATATCCGATTGGACTTGCACCTGGAATGGGCTTAAACGCATTCTTTGCATTCAGTGTTGTATTGGGGATGGGGATTCCTTGGCAAACTGCACTAACTGGGGTACTGTTCTCAGGTCTTATATTTATTGTTTTATCACTATCGGGTTTACGAGAAACGATTATTAACGCGATCCCTGCGCAACTTAAATATGCAGTTGCTGCGGGTATAGGCCTTTTTATTACCTTCCTAGGTTTTCAAAATGCCAATATTATCGTCGCGGATCCAAATACACTTGTCGCGTTGGGTGATTTATCCCAAGGTCCGACCCTATTGGCGATTTTTGGTCTTGTTATTACTGTGATCATGATGGTTCGTAAGTTGAATGGTGCAATATTTTACGGAATGATAATTACTACTATAGTAGGGATGGTTTTTGGGTTAATTCATTTGCCCAATAAAATCGTTTCCGCTATACCGAGCGTAGCACCGACATTTGGCGCTGCATTCGATGCGATATTCCAGGATCCGACTTCTTTACTTACAACTCAATTCCTAGTTATTGTTATTACTTTTCTATTCGTGGATTTCTTCGATACTGCAGGTACGCTGGTCGCGGTTGCGAATCAAGCAGGTTTAATGAAAGATGATAAACTGCCTCGAGCAGGTAATGCGCTTCTCGCGGATTCAATGGCTACAGTCACCGGTGCGGTTTTAGGGACATCGACGACAACTTCCTACATTGAATCGACTGCAGGTGTTTCAGCGGGAGCGAGAACTGGGTTTGCTTCTATAGTAACGGGCGTCCTGTTTCTACTAGCCTTGTTCTTTTCGCCGTTGCTGTTCGTTATTACGTCTGAAGTAACTGCGCCAGCTTTAATTATTGTAGGTGTACTGATGGCCTCATCATTGGGTAATATTGAATGGACACGCTTTGAAGTCGCTGTGCCGGCATTTTTTACAATTATTATGATGCCACTTAGTTATAGTATCGCAACAGGTATTGCGATTGGTTTCATTTTTTATCCCATCACGATGATAGTGAGTGGAAGAGGAAAAGAAGTTCATCCAATCATGTATGGTTTATGGTTTGTTTTTGTTTTGTATTTCATATTCATAAAGTAACTGAAGTGAATTAGAGGGCCTCCTGTTTAATAAGGAGGCCCTCTAATGATATAATTCAGCACCTTGGATAATTACTATCTAACATATATTGTGAATAAACTATGGGCCGCCTAAGAGGTTTAATTAGAGTAGTCTAGCCCTACAGTTTCAAGCTTTGTAACATGAAGACCTCATCTTAAATCGCCGTCTTTGGATCCCATATCTTCAATTGGTTTGAAATGTTGGAATGATAGACATTAATGAAAACGCAACAAACTTTACAGAAAGAATATAAAACTGTTGACATACGTTTATATGGATGTTATATTTATTAAGCAGTCGGGAGCAAACGACAAATACCGACAGCGAATCACAACAAATGAACCTTGAAAACTGAACAGCAAAACATCAATGAGATA